>JBGPFL010000073.1:0-10926 GCA_041483295.1 Blastocatellia bacterium
CCAGACGACACTGCGGAGGCCCGTTGTGTACAGCTCGTCGTTGCCCGACCCGGCGAAGAACAGCACCTTGCCCGTGTGCAGCAGTGCCGCGTGGACGGCGAGGACTTGCGAATCGCAGGGCAGCAGCTCCCATATGCCTTTGGCGGCGGCCTCGGCAAGATCCAGCAATGCGCTGCTCGTGGCGCCTCCGCTCATGCCAGGCATACCCGCCATCGGGCTGGCGCCAGCGTCGCGGATGACGGAACCGTGCGCAGGCTGGTCTGACGGCGGTCGAGTCGGACGCGGCTGGCAACGAAAGATGTCAACGTGGGAGCAGTCATTGAAGCCATCGTCGTAAGGCAGCTCGATCGACATTCGGCGCGCTACGTCGCGAGTGAGCCAGATGTACTGCCGCGAACGCAGCAACCCGGCCAGGCCCTGCATCATGTGTTCTTCAATGTGACAGTGGAAAAGAAAGTCACCTTTGATCCGCACGCGACAGGCGTCTGGCGGCGGGTCGCATTGCAGTTCTTCCAAAATGCAAGGCAGGCGCAAGGCTGGAGGCGCCTCGGTATCAGCCACGAAGCTTTCAACCGGGCTGAGACTGTGAACGTCCGACGCGCCGCCGGGAGGAACGGGCAATTGCCAACGCGTGGAATGCGGATGGAAGTTGTGCCAGGTGCCGCCGAGGTCCAGGTTGAACACGTACCAACGCAACCGCTCGCCGGCATTAGCGATAATCGTCGGCGTGTTGCCCACGTAGGCACGGCCATTAAGACAGAACGTGGAAGCGCCCCCTCCGCCTGCGAAGACGATGTGCGCGCTGTTGCCTCTGTGCGTCCAGGTAACTGTGCCGCCAGGTCTGATGTCCACTGCCGCTGGTGAAAAGAAATTGTCGTGAATCTCGACAGCAGCCGCGGCCGGCCCGCCTGCAACCACGCGAACCTGGCCAGACATCGTCGTGCCGTGGATCCGGCAAAAGTAATTGCAGATGCCGAGCTCTGTGGGGAAGGCAAAACTAAACGATTGGCCTCCCAATAATGTCGGACTCTGGAACTGGCACTGTCTCCCTCCGCCTTCCATCAAATGGACGAAGAGCGGAATTTCGTGGTCAGCGCAGGCAGCAGCAGGGTCGCGCACGATCAACCCGCCAAACAGCCCGCGATTAACATTGCGTTGCACTTGACGCACGTGATCGTGAAAGGCCCACGCGCCGATGGTCTCTCGCGTTGCGTCGAAGATGTAAGTCCAACGTTGTCCCGGCAGGATCTCATCGCTGCGGCGCCCATCGCGGCTGCTGATGCCGAATGGCCACGCGCCATCGGAATCAATACCGTACCTCAAGCCGTGCAGATGGAAGCTGTGACAATCGCGGTCACCGTTGAGCACGTGAATGTAAAGGCGCTCGCCCGGCTTGGCATACAAGACCGCGCCCGGAACGCGCCGATGCCACGGCGGCTCGCTCACGTCGGACTCGATGATCTTTTTCGCGTTATGAATCGTGAAGTCGGGATCAAGATACTCGCGGTAAACCAGCGCATCGAGCGTCGCACTGAAAATCTCCTGAGGAGCGACTCGTCCGTAGTCGTGCCCCTCACCGAACATACAATCGCGGCCGTAGCGGCGAGCGCACGTGATCGGCGCCAGTGGGCTGTAGCTGTTGAGAGGTTCGATCTTGAGGAATATGTCGCGTCGTTTGAATTCCGTCATCGTGGTCTCCCGGCCAACTGCCGTTGCGCTAGCGGTGGTAAGTTGCCATCGTGTTGCTGGATACACGGCTGATGAGCTCACCCCTTAGTACTTAGTGCGGACGAGAGAGCCGTTACGCCTTTCGCCAGAGGCACCAGGCATGCATGGGTGGTTTATTCAAAGGCCGGTTGATCGAAGACCCGATCAATACATCACATCCCGACCATTCCTACATGAATGAGGACGCAGTTAAGCGTCGGCATTATGCAACTAAGAGATTCTTTTGTCTACCTGAATTGGTTGAGTTGATTGACTCGGGAGAAAAAGCGCTCTCTTTGTGCTGCATCAATTCACCCGCCGAGGGCCGTAAACAACTTCACACCGTTGCTGTGAAATGCCTCGCTTTAGAGGGCCAAGGAGGACGCCAAACTTACAGAGACTCATTCCGTCGAAGCAGCCGAACTGCGGCATCAGGCCAAGCAGGGGAAGCGCCGCCGCCCAGGATAGCCTGCAAGCCCAGGTCTGATGGACAATGGGAGGTTTGGATCCACAGCGACAGGCGCGGTGCTATTTACCATCACAGGCAGGAATCCAACTACACCACTTGGCGACCTCGCGAAGATCTGCATGAGGGTCTGAACCGCATTCACTTATGTTTCAGTTTTATCTGAATCGGCCGCGGTTCGTTTCGCGTCATATATCAGTGGGATCTCATTAACTCTCCGGGCACCGAGAAGTACGTGTAGTCACGCGAAGCCATCCAGCGTGACACACCAATCCGGGGTCCCATTTCGCCAGACCCATTCGCGATGGTCGCCGGTGCCCGTGAGGCCTACAGGTCGCCGTGATCCATTCGCGGCGACCTCGAAATGGCGGGAGTTGCGTTTGGAAGGAGGCTATGGCGCCACGCACAGTAACAAGCCTGTTCGGTGCTCTCCCCTAGCGTCGGTGTCGATGGTTTAGTAGACTGCCTTTCTCAGCCTGAGGCGGTAATAGAATGCGCGACAGATCCACACACATGTAGCGTGAACGGCCCGAGACTTTGCGGCCGTAGAGATTACAAATGAGAGGTTCATCGTATGCATAAGATCACAGGCGATCGTGAAACCGTGTTGAGACTGCTCAAAGGCACAATGCGTCAGTTAGGCGAGGACAATCCGAAGTCGAAGAAAGCCGGCCTCGCCTCGCTCTCACTCAAGAGCGAAACCAAGTGGCCTGAGAATCGCGATAAGCTCCTCGATTCACTGAAACGAGGTTACGACCGCGCGAGGGACCAGGCGGTCTTTGCTACAGCGACCGGGTTCGCCCCGAACCAGCGCGCGGTCGATTCCTGGTACGCGCCCAGAGACCGGACCGTGGCCGTGTTCCAGGCGGCAATGGATGAATACCTCGACGAATCGCAGGCGAAAAAGAGACCTGCAGCTATGAGCGCCAGGGCGGGCAAAGCCGCGCGGAAGCGCCAACCCGCGGCGAAGTTCGAAGCCTTCCTGGCGAAGACGCCGCCCTCCCGACGCGGCAAGAAAGCCCCAAAGAGCGCCGCCCTGGAGCAGTTCGATAACCTCGATCCCAGATGGATCGAGGTCGTGTGGGAGAAGTCAAAGCTGCTCTTCAAGGGAAAACACAAGTTCATCAAACACTCGTCGGTTACAGACTTCCGGTTCCAGCTAGCCGAAAATGCCAGGATCGTAATCGTCGGCGACTGGGGAGGAGGCAATGCCGCGGCGCAGGCGGTCGCCAGGCAGATCCAAAGCCTCAACCCTCTTCCCGATCACCTTATCCACCTCGGCGATGTCTACTACGCAGGCACACCGAAAGAGGTCCAGGATCGCTTTTTTGCCTTTTGGCCTACGCCGAAAGCGTCGGGGTCGTCCTTCGCGCTCAATTCAAATCACGAGATGTACAGCGGGGGATATGGCTACTTCGACACGACGCTGAAGACGTTCAAGCAGCCCGCCAGCTACTTCAGCCTCGGGAACAAGAACTGGCGATTCATCGGGCTGGACACCGGATACGTGGACCACGACCTGAATCGGGAACAGGTGGACTGGCTGAAGGGCCAATTGAATACTGCGGGTCCCAGGAACGTCTTGCTCACACACCACCAGCTCTTTTCCGCTTACGAAGACACGAATTCTGAAAACCTCCTGAGCAGGGTTCAGCCGTTTCTTACGGCGAAGCAGATTTACGGCTGGATATGGGGGCACGAACATCTCTGCGTCGTCTACAAGGAGAATATGGGAGTCAAAGCGAGGTGTGTGGGAAATGGCTGCTTCCCTTATAATCCACCTGCGATTGAACCGCGAGTGCCTGTCGAATGGATTGATGATCGCCCTCAGCCGAACGACAAGGACTACAAGGGCATTCACACCTTCGCGTTGCTCGACATTGCGGGGGCGACGGTCAAGATCAGCTACCTAGATCAAGATGGCAACGTGGGCTTCGAAGAGACCTGGCCGTGAAGAGGAAATGCGAAATGCGAATTTCGAAATGCGAAATGCGAACTTTGATGTTTGAGGAATGCGAATTGAGGATTGAGGACAATTTCGCATTTCGCATTTCGAAATTCGCATTTCTCATCGCTTGCTGAGAGGAGAAAAGACATGTCTACACAGATCAACCAGCAAATGAAGGAGGCCGGAGTTGCCCAGGTCCTTGTGGTCTTGAAGCCACTCGCAGGAGGTGCAGGGGGAGCAGGAGGCGCCGCGTCGATGGGTGGGGCTGCCTCCGTGGGAGCGCAAGCCTTGACCTCACGTTCTGCTGCATCTCCGCTTTCCGGTCTCGAAGATTATTTCGTGCAATCGGACTTGAGTATTAACAGCCAGATCGCTGACGCAGGAATGAGCTTCAGTCCGGCGGCATCTCTAGGCAGCAGTCCTCGAAGGAAGCAGGCCCCGCCTGCTCCCGTGCATGTCTATCCGAACCTCGGGCTGATGCTCGGGACGGTGACGCGCGAAGGGCTGGCGGGATTGCGCTCCGATGATCGCGTTGCATCCGTCGGCGGCGCTCCCCAGTTGAGCCTGATAAAGCCCGTGCGGGTGGCGGCGGCTACGATGCAGACGAAGGTTACCTGGGGCATAGAGTTCCTTGGCGTCCCGAAACTCTGGGCGGAAGGTCTCTCAGGCAAAGGCGTCCGCGTTGCCCACCTCGATACCGGCGTGGACGGCAAGCATCCGGCGTTGAAGACCGCCATCGCCAGCTTCGCCGAGTTCGATTCCTTCGGGCGGCTCGTGAAGCCAAGCCCCGCAGCGCACGACACCGGGCAACATGGGACTCACACCGCAGCCACCATCGCAGGTCGTCCCGTGCAGGGCAGAGCGGTTGGAGTCGCCCCTAAGGCGGAGCTGGCCAGCGCCCTGGTGATCGAAGGCGGCAACGTGATAGCACGAGTCCTTGGCGGAATGGACTGGGCCCTGACCCAGGGAGTGAGCGTCCTCAGCATGTCGCTCGGCTTGCCCGGCTTGCTGGAAGAGTTCCTGCCAATCACTCAGATACTGCGGGCGCGAAACGTTCTGCCGGTCATGGCGGTGGGCAACGAGGGTCCCGGGCGAAGTCGGTCGCCCGGCAATTACGCCGAAGCTCTCTCGGTAGGCGCAATAAATGATCAAAGCCTGATAGCGCAGTTTTCATCCAGCCAGCGCTTCAAGCGAAAAGTCGAGCCGATCGTTCCCGATCTTGCTGCTCCTGGCGTCAATGTAATTTCGGCGAGGCCGGGCGGCGGGTTTCAAACGATGGACGGAACTTCGATGGCAACACCTCACATAGCCGGACTCGCGGCGCTATTGTTTGAAGCGAAGCCCACCGCCTCTATCGACGATGTGGAGAGAGCGATCTTCAATTCCTGCAAGCTCGGCCGGGGTATGAGCAAAGACCGGGGTAACCGCGGGATACCCGATGCGGTAAGAGCGTTTAAGGAACTCACCGGAACTACGCTGGGTGCGAAGCCGAAACCTCCAAAGACGACAACAAAGGCCGCGGCCCCAACGAGCAAGGCTAGGAAGAGAGTATCAAGAAAAAAGAAGAGCAGCCCGAAGAAGGCGAAATAGACGCCGACGCGATTCTGTAAGAATTGTGAATATCGAGGCCGGGCCTACTTTCGCTGCTTCGCGGTTGCTGCCCGCGCCCTGCCTCGCTGGCCGGCTCGCTTGACTGAGCCGGCCTTCTGGCGGGTGGGTGCTTTTGTCGCGGGCTTCGTTACCGGAGGCATCATTGCCTCGCCGGGCTGGCGGTTGGCCACCGCTGAGGCGATTTCCGGCTGCGCTACGAGCTCTCGCAAGAAGCTCGGCTCGGCCTCGACGATGAACATTCCAAGGTTCTGAAAGACATTTACCTGCTTTGCTCCCGTGCCCGCTTTTTCTTTGACCCTCTTCAAAACACTTTCAACGATCTCCGTGGTGCCCCGGGCGTTAGCAGAAATCTGCGCAGGGCTTTGCCTCAACATCAGGACAGCTTCAACCGTCTTTGCCTCGGCCGACGCGGCATTGATCTGCCGTTCCAGTTCGGGATCCACTTTCGCCGGCCCTTTGCGTGCGGCCATGTCTATGAACTCACTTTATGCGTACCAAGGTTCACCATCGAGGTCATATTCACTAATACTCTCTCAGACAGTCCCAGTCAATAACTGGTACTCGTTGGGTTTGGACTTGGTGACGAGACTACTCACCGCAGAGGCGTGGCCACGAATCACACGAATTCCACGAATCAATCGTGTTCATTCGTAGAATTCGTGTGATTCGTGGCCGCCCCTTCAGGCCAGTGTCAAACCAGTCCCACTTTCAACAGCGCCCGGTTTGTCACGCGGAGAGCTTCATCTTTCTTGCCCTGGGAGCGGGTCGTGATAGAATGCGGCGCTCAACGATGTCTGGCGGTCTCGTGCAGCTGTGAAGCCAAACATCTACAACAGGGTGCTAAGAGCGGATCTCAAACACAAAGAGACAGAGACTCCAAAAGAATGCACAGCCGTGATGTTGCTGGGGCGTTGTGTCTGAGTCTGAGTGGCAAAATCGTTCCGTCGCCGGGGTTCCGTCGGCAACGTGTAAAGTGAGTGATAAGAGCGAGACAATAGCCGGTTCTGAAGCGCGCTCACGATGGACCTTGCGACGCGTGATTGTGCTCGTCCTGCTGGTCGTCGCCGCCCTTCTCATTGGCTTCGCCGTCACGCGCAATCTGATCGATTTTCCCGTCTATTACAGTGCGGGCCAGTCGCTGCTGCTAGGGCGCACTGATCTGTACGCGCCCGATTTTGCGCACGGTCCGGTCATGGACTATCGATACCCGCCGCTCTTCCTTGTAGCTCTGCTGCCATTCTGGCTGTTGCCCTATTCACTAGCGGCGTACCTCTGGTGCCTGGCCTCTATCGCTGAGATCGCAGGATGTGTGTGGGTTGTAAGCCGCTTTGTCGACGGAACCGGATCTCGGACAAAGGTCCTGGTAATCTCGACGCTCGTAGTAGCTCAGTACTTTGTCATGATCCTTCACTATGGCAACGTTCATTTGCTGGCGGTCTTCTTGATGTTCGCATCGGTCTACCTGGTCTTCACCGAGAGGAACTTCGCGGCCGCGGTGTTGATGTCGCTATCGATCACGATCAAGCTTGTGCCGATTTTGTTGCTTCCTTATTTCGCACTGAAGAGAAAGTGGAGATTTCTAGCGTTGGTCGGCCTGCTGGTGCTGGCGCTCAATCTCGCGCCGGCCGCGTATTTCGGCTTCGGCAGAAACATCGACCTACTGAAGAGCTGGGCGCTCCACGTAGTGGCCGAACCGGAATTTCACGAAGCGAACGGCCCGATAGATCTCTCTCTAAAGGGAGGACTGCGCAGGTACTTGTCGCAGATTGATTATTCGCAGAGGATTGATGGCGACGTCCGCTATCCCTCGGTCAATCTGGTGTCGCTCTCTTCAAATAGAGTAGCCCAGGTATGGATGGCGCTGGCCGGCATTTGCTTATTGTCAGGTCTGGCGTTGATATGGTGGCGCTCTCGGAACACCGATAATGTAGCGACTCGGCAGGCTCGGCAAACTCGGCAAGTGAGCGACGACGGCGACCCACATAGTGGTCGGAATTTTGGGCTGCAGCCTCTCGAGGTAGGATTGATGATCTGCTTGATGTTGCTGGTCGGGCCGCTGACTTCAAAGATCTACTTCATCGCGCTCCTGTGGCCGGTTGTTTGCCTTGCGAGCTTTGCCTTTGCCAACGATTCGGCGGCGGCTCGATTCGGCCGGTACGCCCTGATCGTGGTTGCAGTCACAAATTCTGTTTTGCCCTTGCTACCAGGGCGCTCGACTCAGAGGCTGCTCTTAGTTCTTGGAGTTGATCTTCTTGTGAATCTTCTACTGACGTTTGCGGTGGGCTTTGTTCTGTTCTCTTCGCGTTTGATTCCTCGATCAGGACCCGGCGCACAGCGAAGAGAAGTCCTGTCAGGAGCCAGAACATCATGACTACTTCGCCGTCGCCGAAGTTGAAGTGGACCAGCGAACTGACGTTGAACGCGACAAGGGCTCCCAGGACGCCGATTGAGATTCCCCACGCCTCCAGCCGGTTCTCAGCCTTTAGCCTTTTGCTGAGTCTCCAGGCCTCGGCAATGAAGATGGCCATAACTGAAAAATAGAACGCCAGCGCCGGCAATCCCCACCATGTGGCGATCTGAATTGGAGTCGAGTGAAAGTGGCCGGGCGGCAAGCGGCCATCATCGTACAGGCCGAGCTTCTCTTTCAGCTTTGCTTCGCTGCCCTTGCCTATGCCGAGCAGAGGATGGTCCTTGATCAGGCCGAGCGCCTCGCGCCACACCTCCAAACGATAGGTCGTGCTACCTTCCTGCGGGTCGAACAGGATTGGGCCACGGGTGCGCTCGATTGCCAGCATCGCCACGGGGGCCACGATGAATATGGCGAGAGTGGCGATAGCGAGAGTGCGGCGCCGAGAGCTCGCAAGGGCCATCACGGCGGCCGCCGCTGCCAACCCGATCATCGCCGCTCGCGTTGAGGTGAGCAGCAGCGTGGCGGTGAGCAGCGCGATGGAAACGGCCAGAAACCTGGCCGCCCCGGCCTTCTTGTTCGGATGCGCGATCAGCAAGCCTATCGCCAGCGCCGCAATCAACTGAAGCACTTCGGCGTATGTCTCGTAGTGGCTGTAGAGTCCGGTGATCCGAAAGTTGCGCCCAGGCGATACCGCAATGCCCAACCGCGCTATGCCGGTTTCATCCGCCTTTCGGATTGCACGTCGAGAGACGGTCGCCTCGCTGAGCAGCTCATTTCGCTGATACTTGATCTCAATGCGGCCGCGTTGCGAATCGGCGATCTGAGAGAGGTCTTCGATGTTCTTAACCTTCCGGCCATCCCCTTCGACAATAACGTCTCCGACCTGAAGTCCGGCCCGGTCGAACGGCCCATCCGGACTGATGGCGTCGATTCGAAGTCCTCGCCCGACTGCAATCTGTCCCGCGCTATAGGCTACGTTTATCAGGCAGGACGCCACAATCGCGAAGGCCAGAAATCTCGCCATCCGCAGGCTCGCAACCTTATTGCTGACGAAATAGAATGCGAAAAAAAAGGCCGGACTCTTCAGTCCCTTGACGCTCACCAGCGGGTCGTAAGAGAGAAACGACGAGAGCACGCAACACGCGAAGAACCCGAAGATTGCAATATCTATCGGAGTCCTCGGCTGCCTCAGCTTTCGAGCGGCGACCAGTTGGATGCCCCATGCCACCAGCCCTATCAGGAATGCTCCCTGTGTAACGGCGATTGAATGGGGCGCAAAAATGGCGTAAGTCACCAGTGAGAACAGGATTACGCCCTCGGTGATTCTGAAAGTTCTGTTGTTGAGTGGCGCAGGCAGGGTACTAGCGGTATTGTCTGTCAAATCGCATCAACCTCTACTCGCTCGCATTTAACCAACGGACGCAGCATCCAGTGGGAGAAGAAAGCATTCTATGATGCCGGGAGAGTCAAATCAATGCGGGCTTGTGCTTTTGGCGCCGGGCTGGAGCCAGGCAGTTGGTTCTGGCCGGAGGAGGTTCAGCAAGCCGGGTCTCTATCGAGAGGCAGGAAGGGCAACGCCGAAGCTCAGAGTTTCGAGGGTGCAACCGAACTTCAGGCGGGATCCGCGACCCAAAAAAATAAAGCAGCTTGACCGGCCCGGGCCTTTGACTGTAGTTTGAAACAAGGCCGCCGCACGGCCGATCGAACCGGCAGAAGTTTAGCGGAGGTGATCGACAATGAGTTCAAATAGCGAAAGTCAAGGAGCAGGAGATTCAACCAGACGCGTTGCTGCCGAGGCAGTCAGGCAGGCGTTTGCTGCTCTTCCTGCGGGAGACAAGTTATCGACGCTCTTAAGAGTAGAGCTGGACATGCTTGGAGACTTCGCCGATGTTATGGTTTCCACGGCGGAGAAGGTAGCCGATGAGATCGTAGCAGTGTTCACGTGCTCCGAGGAGAGTGCTGCGTCCTGAGTCCTGAGTTCTGAGTAGTCAGTACTCAGCACTCAGAACTCGGTACTCAACACTCGGTACTCAGGACTCAAGATGAGCGAAGCTTTTCAACTACCCAAGGAACTCTTCAAGCTTTTCATTCGATTCAGCAATGGCGAGATGGTCTATCACATTACCACCCATCCACTCGACTCGCGCATGATAAAGCCCGAGATGCGTTACGCTGTAATAGCCTGTTATTCGACTAAGAACCCAATCGAGTGCACCGACATTACTGTGGTCAACCTGCGAGATGTTACATTCATCAAGACTGAGCGAGTAACAGTTGACCAACTTACGGCTGATCGAAGGATGGCCGGTATGAGGTCGTCAGATTCCAGCGCTGATGACAAACAGCCGAAGACTCTGGCCCAACTCAGCTTTGTTTAGGCAGACACGCCCTGTGGGTCGCCGCTCGGAGTAAGCCCTATGTTCAATCGCTTCCGTTTACGCCGCAGAGCCGCGTCTGCGATTGCTCTGGTTGTGCTGGGTATCCCCGCCGTGGCGTGTGAGAATCGCGCTGCTTCGGTGCGCAATACAAACCCGAGCCCGACCGAGCCTCCAAAGGCGTCAGACTTCAGCGCCGCCCGCGCATTCGAACACATGAAGAAGATGTGTGAACTCGGGCCCCGACCGTCAGGGTCGGCTGCGATCGTTAAAGCGCAGGATTATATTCAGAGTGAACTCAAGAGCTATGGTCTGAAGGTCGTTGAAGACCCGTTTACCGCCACGACTCCGCGCGGAGTTGTTCCGATGAAGAACATCATCGCCGAACTTCCGGGGGAGAAGTCCGAGA
>JBGPFL010000074.1:0-10861 GCA_041483295.1 Blastocatellia bacterium
ATAGACATTACCGAACGCAAGCGAATGGAGGAACAGCTGCGCGAAGGGCAAGCGCAGTTTGCCAGCGTCATTAGTTCGGCGATGGATGCAATCATCACCGTAGACGAGAATCAGCGGGTAGTGCTGTTCAATACTGCGGCCGAGAAGATGTTCAGGTGTGCTGCCGAAGATGCGATGGGCCAGGAGGTCGTTCGCTTCATACCTGCCCGCTATCGCGACTCGCATCATGAACACATCGACCGGTTCGGGAAGGCCAACGCAACGAAACGCGCGATGGGTGCGCTCGGATCTGTTTTCGGCGTACGCACAGGCGGAGAAGAGTTTCCAATAGAAGCCTCTATCTCGCATGCCGACGTCGCCGGGCGCAAGCTGTACACGGTAATTCTTCGCGACATCACCGAACGCAAGGCCGCCGAGGATCTGTTGCGCGAGCAGGCCGCGCTGCTGGACCATGCGCAGGATGCGATTCTGGTGCGCGATCTGGAGGACCGGCTGCTGTTCTGGAACAGGCGAGCGGAGCGCATCTACGGCTGGAAATCCGAAGAAGTGCTTGGCAAGAACGTCTGTGAACTCCTTTACCGCGAGAACCGCGCTCCCTACGACGCGGCCAAGAAGGCGCTGGTGGCGAAGGGTGAATGGGAAGGTGAGTTGCGGCAGCTCACCCGTGCCGGAAAAGAGATCATCGCAGAGTGCCGCTGGACTCTCTTACGCGACTCTAACGAGAATCCGCGCTCGGTCCTGGTGATCAACACCGACATAACCGACAAGAAGAAGATCGAGGCCCAGCTACTGCGCGCGCAGCGTATGGAGAGCATTGGAACTCTTGCCGGCGGCATCGCCCACGACATCAACAACCTGCTTTCACCCATTCTGATGTCGATCAGACTACTCCAGATGAGAGGGGTCGATGATGACAGCCAGCGCATACTTGCGACGCTTCAGTCCAGCGCCGAGCGTGGCGCCGGACTGGTGAATCAAGTGCTGTCATTTGCGCGGGGAGTCCAGGGCGACCGCATCCTGCTCCAGCCCCGCCACCTGATCAGGGAGATAGTCAAAATCCTGAAGGACACTCTCCCAAAATCGATCGAGGTGTGCCTCGCCGGCACGGAAGACCCGTGGCTGGTTTCGGGAGATCCGACGCAGCTCCATCAAGTGATGATGAACCTGTGTGTGAATGCCCGCGACGCAATGCCGAACGGAGGCAAGTTATCTATCCTTGCCGAAAACGTCGTCATCGATGAGAACTACGCGCGAATGAACCTCGAAGCGCGAGCGGGTCGCTTCGTGTTGATGACCATTGCCGACACCGGCGCCGGCATTCCGCCTCACATCGTGGACAAGATATTCGAGCCGTTCTTCACGACTAAGGAACTCGGTAAGGGAACCGGTCTGGGGCTGTCGACCGCGCTCGGCATAGTGAAAGGGCACAGGGGATTCATCAACGTGTACAGTGAAGTCGGCCGGGGAGCGCATTTCAGAATCTACTTGCCAGCAGCCGCCGTCGGTCAGAAGAGGGACGAAGAAGGTGAAGAGACTAAACTGCCCGCCGGGCACGGAGAACTGATACTTGTAGTCGACGATGAAGAAGCGATTCTCGAGATCACTCGGGCCACGCTCGAAGCCTATGGGTACCGCGTGTTGACGGCGCCAGACGGCACCGCTGCGGTCGCGTTGTTCGCTCAGAATAACCATGAAGTCAGAGTGGTAGTGACTGACATGATGATGCCCTTCATGGATGGCCCGGCTACAATTCGCGCGCTGCAGAAGCTGGACCCACGGATACCGATCATCGCAAGCAGCGGGTTCGCCGACAACGGGAAGACTGCCGGAGCGGCAGGTGTGTCAGTCAGAATGTTCCTCTCAAAGCCGTACACCGCTGACAAGCTGCTCAGAGCGCTTGCGGACATAATCCAAGCGAACTAAACGAGGTCAGAAGGGATTTCGGATTTTGACACAATCTCTCTTCTTCAATCCGAAATCCTTCCGCAATCCGCAATCCGCAATCCGCAATTCCTTCACCAGATCTGACGCAGGACCCGTCTCAAGAGACCAGGCTGCCCCGCCGGGGGTGATCCCAACGGAATCGGCTCTCTCGCTGCTTGATGTCCCGTGATCCGGTCTATTCGAATACGGTAGAAGACCGGGCTGAACGTCTTTGCCTGTTTAGTGTTCGTGACTGCCACCCAGGCCGGCTGCCACCACACTGCCCGTTTTCGAAGCAGTTCGTGGGCAAGCAATCGCATGGTTTCATACTCGCCAGTGTCGAGTAGCTCCTCGTAGGTGCCAAAAACAATCAGCGTCGTCCACTCCTCAACGCTCTTCACGTCCTCGATCTCCACGCAGACCAGCGGGTTCGCGCGCATGCACTCAATCTTCTTTCCTTCAGGGGAAAACCCGTAAAGATAGTTGCAATGGTACGCGAGATAGACCGGGACCACATAGGGCTGCCCGGCCTGGGCGCAAGCCAATCTGCAAAGCGTCACATCAGAAAGCGCGAGCCGGCATTCGTCTTCTGTCATCTCAGAAACAACCATAGGGCCCCCGCGTCAACGAGTCGTTTGCAGCCGGCTTCAGTCTGGCCGCTCGTTCCCTGGAGAAGACACCTTTCGCCTCCGTATCGTCGAACCACTTCCACGGCTTGCAACAGTGGTGCCGTGCAGCGTAGCTCGATTCTGCCCGTCGCGTGAACAAGGCGGCATGAACACTGCGGAATCTTTCGCATCAGTCCGTGCGAAAGTGCGCACTTTCGGGGCCAATCGCCTGAACTGTACTGCTTATCATAAGTACCTCGTGCGAAATCGCGTGCTCTCCGAATGGCATGTTCATTGCGTCGCTGACAAGGGGATCTGGACTTTGAGCCGGCCCACTTCATTATGGAGCGGAAGATGCTCTTAAGCATCAAACAGCGCGCGGAAGCCGCTGCCAGGTGGCGCAAGGAACAGCAAGGAAGTAATTTCGCCGCCGTTCATTGAGTCTATTGCTGAGGTATTGCAGCCAGCGGCGCGCCCAAACGAGTCAGGAGGCAGAATGCTAAGACTCCCAAAACAAGTTTCTGAGTTTCTCAGCAATCGGAATATTGGAGTGGCCGGCGTTTCCCGAGATCCGACGCAAGCGGCAAATGCTGTTTACCGAAAGCTGAGAGCCTCGGGATATCGAGTGTTTGCGATTAATCCCAGTACCGAACAGGTTGAAGGTGATCCTTGTTATCCTGACATACGGTCAATTCCTGAGACGGTTGCGGCATTAGTCATTGCAACGCACCCGAATACCACAGTGCAGATCGTACGTGAGTGTGCAGAACTCGGAATTCGACGGGTGTGGTTCCATCGTTCGTTCGGGCAAGGGAGCGTTTCAGAAGACGCCGTTCGAGAGTGCGAGAGGCGAGGTATCAGTTGCCTGATTGGAGGCTGTCCAATGATGTATTGTGAGCCGGTGGATGTCGGGCATCGATGCATGCGGTGGATACTGAAGCTACAGAATCGCGTTCCAAGATAGGCAGAGGTCGGAGGTCAGAGATCAGAGATCAGAGATCAGTCAACGACGTCGTACCGCGCGTTTGAGAGGAGATCATGACTTCGACCGTTACAGTGAGAGATCCGGAACCTCCAGCGATCGAGTTTCGTCACGTTTCCTTCGCGTTCGACGACAAGCCCGCGTTGACAGACGTTAGCGTTCAACTGCGGCGCGGTAACATGATCTGTGTCACCGGAGAGTCACGCTCCGGTAAGTCGGTTTTGCTCAAATTGAGCGTGGGACTTCTGCAACCCGATGAAGGGCAAGTGCTCGTAGATGGTCGCGACATCAGCGCGCTCACAGAGATCGAACAGCTAAAGCTTCGCCGTAGTTCGATGGGTGTGGTATTTCAGGATTCCTCGCTGTTCACCGGTCTTTCAGTTTATGAGAATGCCGCCTATAGACTAACCGAAGCCGGCCTTCCGGAAGAAGAGGTTGATTGCGGGGCGATGGAAATACTGGGCTTCGTCGGGCTGGAACGAGATGCGGACAAGTTACCAGAAGAACTCTCAATTGGAATGCGCAGGCGGCTCGAGTTCGCGCGTGCGATGGCGGGCTGGCCGAGAATAATGTTGTTTGACGAACCGGCCACCGGCCTGGACCCGATCAACGCTAGAAACATACTCGACCTTGTCGTCAGGGCCCGAGACGTTCACAACGTTTCCTCGATACTTGTCACTAAAGAGGCCTGGGAGATTCGCTACGTCTCGAAACGCCGCGCAGTCAAAGACGAATCGGGTGAAGTGCGAATGCTAGCCGCTTCAAAAAGTATACCCGGCGTAGAAGTGATAGTGCTCGACTCAGGTTGCATCGCTTTTCGCGGCACGCCCGACGACTTCGCTTCAAGCCTGGTGCCTGCGGTTACGAGAATGACAAAAGGTATCCAGGGCAGCCCCGCCCCTGGTGCGCGCTTTAGCGATCCATGGTCGCGCGCCCGGCAACGGCGATCGAAGATCCTCTAGCGTTAAGCCTTTGCCATTGTTAGCTGGCCACTGCCGACTTGAGCCCGGCGGCTCCATAGGCCCCGACTGATATGCAATTCGTGTTGCCTTGCAGCTAAACGGAGGCGCCTGCCTCTATTGTCGATAGTGTCGGCTCAAACCCGCCAACGCTTTCGTCGCTTCTACAACCGCAATCGGTGCCAGTACTGATCCGACAGCGATGGCCCAGTCTCGCGAGTCGAGCGCTGCCATACCAAGTACCTCAGCCACAGGCGCAAAGCCAATCGCGAGCAACTGCAACCCCGCGACGGTGGCCGCCGCAAACCAGATGTGAGGGTTCCTGAACAGGCCTTCGAACGCGGAGCGCGTGCGCGAGCGGCAGTTGAACATATGCCCGAGTTGGACGCCTACCAGCGATATCAAAGCGATCGTTCGAGCGTGACTCCCTGGGCCGTATCGGTCGAGCGCCCACCAGTACGCAAGCAGCGTTATCGCTGCGAGGAGCATGCCCTGCCATCCAATCAGGAACAAGAAGGAGCGCGAAAGCAGGGCAGAGCGCGGCGACCTCGGCGGATAGCTCATCAGCCCCGGAGCGGCAGGTTCGAGTGCAAGCGCAAGCGCCGGGAACACGTCAGTCACCAGATTCACCCACAAAATCTGGAGCGGCAACAGCGGCAGCGGCCAGCCAACCACAATGGCCGTGAAGATCACTATCACTTCGGCCAGGTTCTCCGAAAACATCAGATGAACGAACTTGACGATATTAGCGTAGATCGCTCGACCACCCTCTACCGCCTTTAGGATCGTTGCGAAGTTGTCATCGGTGAGGACCAAATCCGCCGCTTCTTTCGCAGCTTCGGTGCCTCGTCGCCCCATCGCAACGCCGATGCTGGCGCGCTTGAGTGCGGGCGCGTCGTTGATGCCGTCGCCCGTTACCGCTACGACCTCTCCCGCCTGCTCTAGAGCGTCCACGATCTCGAGCTTGTTCTGTGGAGACACCCGGGCAAACACGCTCGCCGCAGTCGCCAGTTGAACGAGCCGCTCGCGGTCCGCGCCGGCCAGCATGCTTGCGTGAATAGCCTCCGGCTCGGAGTCACCATTGAGCCTCAGCTCCCGCGCAATCGCCCGAGCAGTGTTCAGTTGATCGCCCGTGAGCATAATGACTCGGATGCCTGCCGCGCGCGCCTCTTCGATCGCGGCGGGGACCTCACGGCGTGGAGGGTCGAGCATTCCAACCAAACCAAGGAACGTGTAGCCCGACTCCAGATCGGACTGCCAGAAACTGGAGCGAAGTGACGCGGCGACCGGACCCACAGCGTCTGCATCTCGCCCTCTTGAGGCGATGCTCTTCTCGGCGAGCCCGAGGACCCGAAGCGCGCGGTCGGCCATCTCTTCGTTCACATCCCTGAACGAGGCACGCGACTCGTCGTCAAGCGGGCATGCTCTCGAATCGGCGTTCACATAGCGGGTGCACGCCTCCAGCACTATCGCCGGCGCTCCCTTAAGCAACGCCGACTCTCCGCCGCCCGGCTCGGCGTGCACAGTAACCATTCGCCTGGTAGCTGCGTCGAATGGTATCTCGAGAATCTTCCGGTGCTCTGCGCGCATGGCGCTAACATCCAGTCCGAGTTCGCGCCCCGCCATCAACAGCGCAGTCTCGGTGGGGTCGCCCACCGCCCGTGAATCGCCACCGGACTGGCTGCCAAGCGATGCCTCGTTGCACAGAACGCTCACGCGCAGCGTACGCTTCAGCAAAGGGTCCGAATCAAGCGAACGCTCGAGCCGACGGAGTTCGATCAACCTGCCGTCGGAGAGTCGATACTCACGCACGGTCATGCGGTTCTCAGTCAGGGTCCCGGTTTTATCCGTGCAGATGATTGTAGTGCTGCCCAACGTCTCAACCGCCGCGAGTCTCCTGACAACAGCGTTTCGCCGCGCCATTCGCAGCACTCCAACCGCGAGGATCAAGGTCGTGACGGCAGGTAGACCTTCGGGCACAGCCGCCACTGCGAGACTGATTGCCACTTCGACCATCACCCACACATTGTCGCCACGCAGCCATCCCGCGATCAGGACGACGGCTGCAATCGCCAGCACGATGTAAACCAGCTGCCGACCAAGCTCGGCCAGCCGCTTCTCGAGAGGCGTCTGTTCGCTCCTGGCTTCGGCCACCAGTTTGCCGATGCGTCCAAGCTCGGTTCGCATGCCTGTTCCGGTAACGACCCCGAGCGCGCTTCCGGCGACGACAGTCGTGCCCTTGTACAGCATCGACCTGCGCTCGGCTAGCAAGGTCTGTTCCGCGACCTGGTCAACGGTCTTATCGACTGGCAGGCTCTCACCGGTGAGAGCGGACTCGTCAACCCGAACGCTCGCGGCCCGGATCAAACGAGCGTCGGCGGGCGCTCGGTCGCCGGGGTTCAACAAAATGATGTCGCCCGGGACAAGATCCTCGGCATCGAGATTCATCTGCTGGCCGCCCCGCAAAGCACGCGCCGACGTGTGGGAAGAACGGCGAAGGGCGTCCAGCGCTCGCTCCGCTTGCCACTCGGTAAGGAAACCGACCAGTGAGTTGATCAGCAACACAGCAGCGATCGCGGCGGCTTCTACCGAGTCGCCAGTGACCAGGGAGATCAGCGCAGCAACCCCGAGCAACACCACCACTATGCTCGTGAATTGCCCGAGGAGGACGCGCCAGGCGGGTCGCGGTTTGATGGTTTGAAGTGCATTGGGACCGTAGAGTTCGAGCCGCGCGGTAACGTCCTCTGGCTCCAGTCCGCGCTCTGGATCAACGCCCAGCCGACGGGCAACTTCACTCGCGTCAAGCGAATGCGCGGCAGCAGCGAGTTGCGATGCGGAATCTTCTGAAGAAGCAATTTGAAGTCTGTTTCCCAGCATCGCTTGTACCGTCGAGAATAACATTCGAGCCGTGTGGTTGCACTGTCCGTCTTGATCTCGATCCTGGCAGCGTATGACACACATGATATTGGAGAACGATCACTACACCGCACGGGTGCGATTCTTACTGGGACTTCATATGGGCTGTGAGCTTGACTATGTCTTGCCCCCGCCAACACGCCATGTATCGCGATGTCTTGGACCGTTTCGCCCCGACAAGCTCGCAAGGGGCGACGTAGTTACAGAAGTACCCTTGGTACGAATCCGAGCTCCATAGGAGCGTCATAGTGCCGCCCCTGGCGGGGCTTGCCCGCCTTCGCTCATGGTCTTTCTATGAATATGTCACCCGCTGACGTGGGCTTCTGGTTTTTCTATGCGGTGTGTCGATGCCGCGCATGGATGGCATCGAGTTTGTCCGCTTGATCCACCCTGGACCGTTCGACACATTCGACGGGAGCTACAGTGTTTCGTTAAACCGGTCTCACGCGCACATTTCTCGAGCGGCGTTTGACAATCGTTTCGCCCTTTTGTAAGCTTGAAGCCAATCTGGCAGTTTGATATCCCGTTGATTTCCCGCCAGTACGCCCGCAGCTTTGGACATGCCCCTCTCATAATGGCGGCGTCGAGGTTCGCCGTAAGGCTGATAACTCTCCGCCGGCTAATCGAAATCTTGGCAGGCAGAGCGCCGGCCCAAGAGAAACAAGTTACAGGCATGAAAAGAGCGACAGAGACCAAGGTCCTTGTGGTCAAGGATCAGCCGGATCGACTAGAGCCGGTGACTCTCAGGCTATCCAATTGGGGTTGCGCAGTCTTAAGGGAGATTGACCGACCCGAAGGCTTTGGCATTGAGCAGCAAGCCTTGTCAGACGAACACCAATCGCCTTCGGCAAGAACAGAAGGATGGCGAGGCCTCCTATTTCGTCCGCGATAATGGCATCGGATTCGACATTGCCCCTGTCGATAAGTTGTTCGACGCGTTCCAGCGTCTTCATTGGCACCGATGAGTTCGAGTGCGCGATCTCGTACTTCACGCTCCGGGATTCCAGAGAGGCAGAATATGGCGAAGACGGTGATCTTGCCGGTGGAACATAACGCCGGGGATGAAGCCCTCACTGAACAGGAGGAAGAGGTGTTGCAATGCCCCACCATAGAACGCAGAAGACATCAGCGAGACAGACAATCATGAAGCGGATAAAGATGTCCTCGATTTCACTCCATAGACCGGTTAGCGCCGGTGAAATACCGGAACTCGGAATGTCGAAATTCCAGCCCCAGCGTCCGCGTATGCGGCGCGCCCGTTTTTCTCTCTCCAACCTATCTATCCGGAACCGACTGACGCTGCTGATAGGCACGCTGGTATTCGGCATCATCGCAATCTCCATCTGGGCATCCTATCGCGGAGTCAGGGAGGCCGCGCTTGAAGTCGGTCGTGAACGGTTGCTAAGCCTGACGCAACAGTTGGCAACTCTATCGCAGCAGTCGAGCGCTGACCTCCTCAGCAAAACGTCCATTGCGGCAAACGATGCTGCAATCGTTGACTTCCTTCGCTCTCCTTCAGCCGCCACCCGCCCTGGCGCATCCGCGATCCTGCAGCAATTTGTTCCCTCTCGGGATCCCAATAGTCTGCAAGTAGAACTGTGGAAAGCCAACTACTCTGTCGCTCTGGTTATGCCGGATGGTGCGTCACCACAGTCGGCTGATCTGGAACCCGAGCTCAAGCAATGCTCAGTCGAACCATTCAAAGCTGTGGGCGCGATCCAAGTGCTCAACGACATTATCACTTATACGGCCGTAACCGCGGTAATTGATAGTACCGGGAAACCCCTTGGCTATCTCGTGAGGTGGCGGCGCGTTTCGCCTACTCCCGACGCCCGTAAACGACTCGCCGACTTGCTGGGTAGCCAGGCAGCGCTTTACTACGGCAACAGTCAGGGAGATGTCTGGACCGATATGGAGAAGGCCGCGCCCAAGCCTCCGTTGGGTTTAGATTCAACTCTCCAAGTCACGCATTACACGAGGGACGGAAATTCCGTTATGGCTCTGGGACGCCCGATCAGCGGCACTCCGTGGTTCATTGTAGTTGAATTCCCCGATCAGGTCTTCCTGACTCAGGGCAACCGATTCTTGCGGCGGATGATGCTCATAGGGCTCGTCCTGCTCGTGATTGGCCTGGTCGGCGCTTTTGCGCTGAGCCGCAGCATCACGAAGCCGCTCTATTCGCTCACGCATGCTGCATCAGTGATCAGCGGCGGAGACTATTCCTACATCGTCAACATCCGCAGGTCCGATGAACTGGGCGCGCTAGCCAGCGCATTCAACGTGATGGTCGTTAAGGCACGCGACTCACAGCGGGACCTCGAGCGAAATGTTCAGGAGCGAACCGCTCAACTCCAAACCGCCAACAAAGAACTGGAAGCCTTCTCCTATTCGGTGTCGCACGACCTGCGCGCTCCTCTGCGGCACATTAACGGCTTCAGTCAGGCTCTGTTGGAAGACTATGCGGACAAACTGGACGAGGTAGGCAAGGGCTATCTTCAAGATGTGCGCGGCGCCAGCGAGCAGATGGGGCACCTGATCGATGACGTCTTGCAGCTTGCACGGGTCACGCGCAGTGAAATGCGCCGGGAGGTCGTCAACCTGAGCGAAATGGCTCACTCGGTTGTGGCTGAACTGCAAAAGAGCGATGCCGGGCGAACAGCGACCATCGACATTGAGGAGGGCCTTTGGACCCACGGCGACAATCGCCTGTTGCGAATCATGCTGACCAATCTGCTCGGAAACGCATGGAAGTTCTCCTCAAAGCAGGAACTGGCGGAGATCGTCTTCGGCAAAGAACAGCAGGATGGCGAGGACGCCTATTTCGTCCGCGATAATGGTGCCGGATTCGAAATGGCCTATGTCGATAAGTTGTTCGGCGCGTTCCAGCGTCTTCATGGCGCCGACGAGTTCGAGGGCACCGGTATTGGGCTGGCGACGGTCCAGCGTGTCGTTCGTCGGCACGGAGGCCGCGTCTGGGCTGAAGGCGCGGTGGACCACGGTGCGACCTTTCACTTCACGATCCCGGATTCCAGAGAGGCAGAAAATGGCGAACATAGTGATCTTGCTGGTTGAAGATAACCCGAGGGATGAAGCTCTAACTCTACGCGCGCTCAAGAAAAACAACATCGTCAACGATGTCGTGATCGCGCGCGATGGAGTGGAGGCGCTGAACTATCTCTTCGGCGCCGGAACGGACGACAGTGGTGCCAATTTGAACGTGCTGCCGCAGCTCATACTTCTGGACTTGAAGCTGCCGAAGATGGACGGCTTACAAGTCCTGGAAAAGATACGCGAGGATGAACGCACCAGACGTCTTCCGGTAGTTGTCTTCACATCCTCAAACGAAGAGGAAGACCTGATCAAGAGCTATAACCTGGGCGCCAACAGCTATGTCAGAAAGCCGGTGGATTTCGAGCAATTCATGGACGCAACACGACAACTGGGTCTGTACTGGTTGGTTCTGAATCAGGTAG
>JBGPFL010000075.1:0-10750 GCA_041483295.1 Blastocatellia bacterium
ACGATCTTCCTCGCCTTGAGCGCCCGCCGGACTGGGACCCTGACTGGTCGCTCGCTTCAGTTCAGAAGCAGCGAGAAGATCTCGCGGTATTCGAAGAGCGATTGAAGAAGATCGACCCGTCGGGCTGGCCGATCAGCAGGCAGGTTGATTACCGTCTGGTCGCGTCCGCGTTTGCCCGCGTCCGATGGGAGCTGGATGTGCTGCGGAGTTGGGAGCGCAATCCCAGGTTCTACGTTTACCAGACGCTGGGTGCGTTGTTCGAAGAGTTGCTCTTGAACAAACCTTTCGACCGCTTGCGGAGCGCCAGGGTAATCAAAATACTCGAACGCACACCAAGACTGCTGGAGCAGGGAAAAACAAATCTCGCCAGTGGCGCAGTGAAGCCGGTTACAATTGCGATGTTGGAGCTTCTCCGCGACATTCGCCCGCAAGTTTCAGAAGTCGCCCGCGCGCTGAAGCCGCTGCTAGAGAGCGAGAGCGCAGAACGACTGGACCCGGCGGCCGAAGCAGCAATCAGCGCGGTTGAGTCTTTTCGAAGCTGGCTTGAGGAGCGGCTGCCTCACTTAATCGCTGATGCGGCCATTGGCCGCGAAGGTTACTGCTTTTTCCTGAAGAATGTGGGACTGGTGCCTCTCACGCCCGAGCAACTCCTTACGATGGGCAGACAGGAATGGGAGCGTTCGATGGTCTTTGAGGCCATCGCTCAAGGGCGCGCCAAAGGGGTCCCCGAGCTTCCCCTCTTTCGCGACCAGGCCACGCAGATGGCTAAGGAGCAAGAGGACGAAGAGAGAATCCGCCGGTTCCTCGATGAGAAGAATCTGCTTTCGGTCCCCGGCTGGGTGCGGCATTATCGCAACCTGCCTATGCCGGCCTACGTCGAGCCCCTGGTTGGATTAGGTGTGGCTGATGACCTGACCTCGCCAGGGCGTCTTGATGAGAACGGGATTCGTTACATTCCTCGGCCCTCATCCGACTTAGGTTACTTTGAGCTCTCGTCGGCCCGTGATACGCGTCCGCTCGTCGTCCATGAAGGAGTGCCCGGACACTATCTCCAGATGTCGATCTCGTGGGCTCACGAGAATCCGATTCGCCGCCATTATTACGACTCCGGGCCAAACGAAGGAATAGGGTTCTATGCTGAAGAGATGATGCTCCAGGCGGGGCTCTTCGATGACAATGCCCGCACTCGTGAGGTCATGTATAACTTCATGCGGCTTCGCGCGCTCAGGGTTGAAGTGGACGTGAAGCTTGCGTTGGGGCTCTTCAGCATTGATGAGGCCACGGAATACCTGCGCACCCGAACGCCGATGGATTACAACACCGCGCGCGCCGAAGCGATCTTCTTCGCGTCGCTGCCCGGACAAGCGATCACCTACCAGATTGGAAAGTTGCAGATCATGAAGTTCCTGGCCGACGCGAGGCACGCGCTCGGGGCGAGGTTCGATCTGCGCGCCTTTCATGACTATCTGTGGAAGAACGGAAACGTACCGATCGCGCTCCTGCGCTGGGAATACCTGGGGCTCGGCGACGAGATTGCGCTCCTCGATTGATCCGGCGGAGGAGGATCTTTGTCTAGTTCTTCTCAGGCGCGATGTAGTTAGTCGAGATCAAGTCCGTGTAATTCTGGTATCGACCAGCATCGAAGTCTGTCAGAAAAACACTCATCTTCTGCAGGAGCGAGGTCGAGCGGTGACCCGCCAACCGCGCCGGATGGTAGTAACGCTGGTAGACCCAGCGGATGAACAAGCTCTTCTCGTTGATCGGCAGCTTCCTCACGTTATTGGCGAAAGACCCGAAGGAGCCGTCCTCGAACAAGTACTGCTCGACGTTCGAAGCGTAGAACGCCGTCACCGCCAGCCCCTTCTTGCGCAAGTAGTCGCCGATGCCCGCGAGCGCTTTCTTCCCGCCGAAATCACCCACCACCGGTATGATGAGGTTCTTCAGGTGAAGGCTGCGAACGAAGTCGTAGTCGTCGCGGCTCGCGAGAAAGTTGCCTATCTTACCGTTCTGGTCCGGCTGCAGGATGACGTCCCTCAACGTCGGGAATTCGCCATCCGGCCAGCCGTTAAGCCGAAATGCGGTATCCAGTCCCTCGTCGCGAAAACTCTTGTAGACGTACTCGAGACTCTCCTGGTCCCGCAGTGAGAGCGGGAACTGAAAGTCCTCCTGGATCGCCTTTCGGATCGCGGCGAGATTCTTCGTGTATGTCTGATCATCCGCTGGCGTCTTGCTGAAATAGGCCAGCACTTCTTTGATCGAGGCGGTTGCCGGCGGCGCTTCTTTGGTGAGGGGCCGGCTGAGCCAGCGCGAGAGGAACTCCGCCGGAGTTGGTGACATATGAAAGAGAGCCTTGTACATCAAGTGCTGAATCATTGCCTGGCGGCGAATGTCCAAAATGAAAGCGACACGCGGGCGCACCTTTGCGATGTAGGTGAAGTTTTGCTCCGGCCCTACTCCGACATAAGCGCCGCCGGACGCGCCGAGTTGCCGAAGCTTGTCGACGACGGTCAGATAAGGGGTTTCGTTGGAGATGAGATTATCAGAGAAGAAGTACCCGCCCTCTTCGGAGAGATCGCGAATCAGGTTTGAGAACTCGGCCGGAGACAGGTGTTCGAGTTGGCGGCTAGCCGGCTCGTCGACTCGGCTCACAGTTGCGGTTCGCGGTCCACCGACTACGAACAGGATGGCAATTGAAGCCAGCAGTAGAGAACGCCAGAGCCGCCGCAGGGTTGCGCGAACTCTAACCGGAGCTTCCGGCCCGGATGCAATCATCAGCGTTTCCTCAGGAGTCTATGGCTAACGAAAAGGGGCAACCACGAATCACACGAATTGACACGAATCATTCGTGATGATTCGTGCAATTCGTGAGATTCGTGGCTGCACCTTCTCTTTGATGCAACGCACCTCTCGTAAAAGCACAGGGTAATGCTAGACAGGAACGCCGAGCATATCAACGGAAAACGGCAGCAGGCAGTACGGTAGGGTCCGGTGGACTCCGATGAGTGAGACTACTCGAAGGCCATTTCGTATGGGGTTAGTCGATCTCACCGGTTCATTGAGGGGCTGCCTGGTTATCTGGATTGAGTAATCATCTCCCGAATTCTTTTTACCACCGGCATCATCAGTGGCGGATCGTAGTTCGTTATTACCACGGACGTGTAGCCGAGATCAGGGTACATGCTCAAATCGGAAGCGATCCCTTCGGCGCCCCCGTTGTGGCCGAAGACCCGCTTGCCATTGATGACTTCATCTCCGAACCCGTAGGCGTATTTCGCTCCGCCCATGTCCACCTTGCCCGTGGTGATGAGGTCGGTGTACTTCCGATCGAGCAGCTTATGCTCTCGCAGCGCAGTGTGAAACCTCATCAGGTCTTCCGCAGTCGAGTACCCGCCGCCTGCCGGGCCGCCTCGGTTCGGGCGCGTAGCGGTGTTTTCATGCCGGCCTTGTCCGCCTGAGCCCTCAGTCGTATAACCCATCGCGAGGTTCGGCGTGTCCGCTGTCATCTCGTAAGCGTCGGTGTGTTTCATGCCCGCGGGCTTGTAGATGTGTTCTCTCACGTAGTCGTAGTAATTCTGCCCCGACAATTTTTCGATGATCGCTCCCAGGACGATGAAACCGGAGTTGCTGTACCGAAACCGCTTGCCCGGATCGACCGTCCCCGGCTCGTCGGCGAAAAGCGACAGGTAATCCGCGACGGTTTTGATGCTCGCTTTCTTCGCATCAAACTTCGCGTTCCAATAAGACCCCAGTCCCGATGTGTGCGTCAGCAGCTGATGAACGGTGACCTTGTTGGCGACATCTTTGTTAGGATAATCGGGCAAGTATTTCCCAACGGTCTCCTCGAAAGAGAGTTTGCCTGCTTGTGCGAGTTGAGCAATCGCAACTGCAGTGAACATCTTATTCATCGAGCCGAGATTGAATCTGGTCTCTGTGTTGTTCGGAAGATTCTTCGCTCTGTTCGCGAGCCCATATGCTCTTTCGAATACAGGCTTCCCGTCTTTGGCAATCAGCACAACGCCCGAAAACTTATCTTCCTTTGCCAGCTCATCAAGGTAGGTCGCAAGCGATGACGCAATCTGCTCATCGGTCATATTCTTTGCAACGGGCGGAGCGCTCGCCGCCTCCTTAACGGAGTCTTTAGGGGGTTGAGCTTCATCCGGACCTGAACCGGGCTGAACGCGTATGTCCGCTACGGGGTGAGGCGCCGCCGTCTCGACTTGCATCGTGAGTCGGAGCCAGCGTCCATCTTTTTTTGCCTGAGTCAGGACTTCAATCTCATAGTCGGACGATTTGACGACCTTGTTCAATTTCAATCCGCCGCACTGGTTGTAAAAGTTCAGGTCTTCCTGGGCATTATCTTCATTGGCGCCGCGCTCGGAGTGAAAACGACGCAGAGCTTGAATATCGCCGGTGTTGAACGCAGTGAGAAACGCCGACAACGTTCTCCCCGCGGCCGTATCGGGCAGCTTCACCGCATCTGATGTTTGGGCTGCCACCAGCCCTGCGAGAAAGATAGAACCTAAGAAGACGATTGCAGACCTTTTCAAATACATGAATTCCTCCATTTAATTGCCGAGTCTCCCCTCCGTTGCTTGCTTACAATGACATTGAACGACAAATGATCGGATTGTGGGGTCAAATCGAGGTAAAGAGTTTGTTAAAAATGTTAAGAAGGTGTCAGGTGTCAGGTGCCAGATGCCCAGCACCTGCAAGACTCCATGGCACCTGACCCCTCACACCTGCCCCCTTCGGACCTAACACCTGCCCCCCGCACACCTAACCCCTGGCACCTAATCGGCAACCTTCTGCAATAAAACTGCGTACTATGACAGACTACATTACGTATTTATTCTTGCGGGTGAAGCAATAGTGACACGGCCAGACGGGATCTGCCGGGAACGCCGCATTGACCCGGCCGCAGAACTGGCTGTGCTCGACGAAAGGTCCACTGATGGTTAAGTCTGCACGGGTTGTTCTGTTCTGTCTCGCTCTGTCTTCGATGCTTTCCCGGAATGCAGCCGCGGCGACGCTATCTGGCCCCCAGCAGTCCGACGCTAAACAGGAGAAGCCGCCCGCTCAAGCCGCTCCGCCGGCGATCACGCCGCCGCCGACAATTCGCATCCCGCGGGTGTCGCGTCCTCCAAAGCTGGATGACTTTCTTACGAACACGCCGCGAGAAGCCGAAGCCAGGGTTACCGGCTTCCGCCAACGCGAGCCTCACGACGGAGACCCTTCCAGTCAGCCGACGACCGGCTACCTGTCCTACGACGACCAGAACCTGTACATCGTTTTGGATTGCAAAGACGAACCTGGCCAGGTGCGCGCGCATATGAGCAAGCGCGAGGATATCTTTAACGACGACGTAGTCGGCGTCATGCTGGACACATTTCATGACCAGCGGCGCGCCTACGAGTTTTTCGTAAACCCGCTTGGGATCCAGTTGGACGGCACAACGGTCGAAGGGCAAAACGATGATTTCAGCTTCGACACGCTGTGGCACTCAGAGGGCAGTCTTACAGCGGACGGTTTCATTGTTCTACTGGCGATCCCTTTTAAGAGTCTTCGATTCTCGGGGGCGGATGTGCAGACCTGGGGCATTGCTCTTTTCCGGAGCGTCGCTCGCAACAACGAGCAGGCCTTTTGGCCCTACATAACGCGCCGGGTCCAGGGCTTCTGCCAGCAAATGGCGACTGCTGAGGGCTTCGAGAAGGTCTCGCCCGGCCGCAACATGCAGATCATTCCCTACGGCTCATTCACCGGCGCTCGGTTCCTGGACGATCAGGTCCCATCATTTAGAACTGAGAATGACCTTCGCGCCGGGGTTGATGCCAAGATGGTGCTTAAGGATTCGCTCACGGTAGACCTTACGTTGAACCCCGACTTCAGTCAGGTTGAATCCGACGAGCCACAGGTGACCGTCAATCAGCGCTTCGAGGTCTTTTTTCCGGAGAAGCGCCCATTCTTTCTCGAGAACTCCAGCTACTTTCAAACGTCCGAGAACCTCTTCTTCTCCAGGCGTATTGCCGATCCTCAGTTTGGCGTTCGCCTGACCGGGAAGATGGGTCCATGGGCGATCGCCGGTCTTGCGATGGACGACCGCGCCCCGGGGAAGCGAGTACCTGAGAACGATCCGCTGCGAGGTGACCGGGCGGCAATTGGCGTAGTTCGTGTTCAGCGCGAGTTTGCAAAGCAGTCAAACATAGGGTTGCTTGCAACCAGCCGCGACTTCGCCTCGAGCTCAAACAGAGTCCTCGCGCTGGACACGCGAATCAGGCTGAGCCCGACATGGATTTTTCAGGGTCAGGCCATCACCAGCCAAACGCGAGAGCTGGACGGCACGCACGTGGCTGGGCCAGCCTATTCGCTCGCGGTTTCTCATGACGACCGGCACCTGAACTACAACCTCTCCTACACTGACCGCAGTCCGGGCTTTCGGTCCGAGCTGGGATTCATTCCTCGAGTGGACATCAGGGAGATAGGTGACTTCATTCAGTATCGATGGCGGCCGAAGAAGGGGATCGTGCAGGCATTCGGACCGAATCTGTTCACTTCGATCAACTGGGACCGCGAAGGGCGCGTTCAGGATTGGCGGATCAACGCGCCCTGGTCGATCGATTTCAGCAACAACACTCACGTGTTCGTGAGGCGAACCGAGTTCTTCGAGCTGTTCCACGGTCAGGGGTTTCGCGAACACACCAACGACTTCGAAGTCTCTTCGGACTGGCTTAAGTGGTTGGGGATGTCGGCATCTGTGACTCTGGGGAAAGGCGTGAATTTCTTTCCTGTTGGGGGATTGGCTCCCTTCTCGGCAAAAACATTCGACGGCCGGTGGGGGCTGAACTTCAGGCCCGCGCCGCAGGTGCGGTTCGAACAGACCTACATCTACGACCGGCTCGGCACGCTGGAGACGTCGGCGCAGCCAGGTGTGCCGTCACACGCCAGCATTTTCAACAACCACATCTTCCGATCGAAGCTCAACTATCAGTTCTCTCGTCCGTTGTCTCTCCGGGCGATCCTCGACTACAACGCAGTTCTGCCAAACACCGGGCTGATCGACCTCGAGCGAACCAAGCGGTTGACCGCCGACGTGCTCGTTACCTACCTGTTGAATCCAGGGACTGCTCTCTACGTGGGTTACAACGACCGCCACGAAAACCTTTTGCTCGATCCTACAGTTCCACCTTCATTGCGCCGAACAGCCTCGCCCAACAACGGCGTCGGCAGGCAATTTTTCGTGAAGATGAGTTACTTGTTTCGTTTCTGATGTTCGTTTGCGGCAAGCCTTACGCGTTGTTTGGTGCGATCTACTCAAGCTACACGGGACACTGAGGCCCAAATCCCACCAACGGAAGTTGGTGGGATTTGCGGATCGCCATTTTTCGCACAGTCTCGGAGTTGGTGGGATTCGGAAGGCGCAATGTGGCTCGTATCGAAATGCAAGTGAAAAAACACCTTTATATCGGAACACTTTGCGATAATATAGCGTTTTGAGAACAGGGAGCGCAGCTAACGAGACTCCCTGTCGAACGTTCTTTTAACATAGACGTCATCTCGAAGTCGTTGTATCGTGAATTCTCGAGTCTCTCCGCTGCAGACTCGAAGGCAATTCGGATAGTTTCACTCAGGAGGAACAAGCCTTGTACGCTATTAAGAAATCTCTCCTTTTGGTTGTATTGGTGACCGCGGCATTTGCCCAGTCGCCTCAACCGCCGCTTTCAGATACCAGACTTTCTGTTAACACTCTCCTTCGGGAGGATCTCTTCTCCGGCTTTTTGGCCGAAGACATGGAACATTTCTCGAGGGGCGAAAAGAACATCAAGTTGCTCCTCGAACAACGTTCCGACGCAAAGCCCGTTCTACTTGCATGGAGTGCTCTTGCGAACCTCTATCGCGCGGTGCGCGCAAACGAAGGGAACCGCCCCGATGAGTTTCAGCGCTATTATAAGCAAGCACTTGACCTTTTCTCTGAGGCTAACAAGCTCGGCCCGAACGATGGGGGAGTTGCGGCGATTACCGGAGGCAGCTACGTAGTTCTGGCCGACCGCCTGCCCAAGGAATATCGCGCCGCCGGCTGGGCACAGGCTTATGACAATTACAAGTTGCTCTGGAAGTACCAGGGTTCGGCTGTCGACAAGCTCCCGCTACATCTTCGAGGGGAACTTCTCGCCGGGCTCGCGCAGTCCTCACAGCGGACCGGTCACCGCGAGGAGACGGCCGAGTACGTCGACAAGATCCTTGCGGTACTCGCCAACACGCCTTATGAGTCTGTTGCGAAGCGTTGGAAAGCTAATCCGGAGGCAGCAGCCAACGCAACTATCACGTGCTTGAGTTGTCACGACGCGGGTCGCCTGGGTGCTCGCCTGACCGCGCTCAACAGCAGTAAGTGAGACAGGTGTCAGGTGTCAGGTACCAGGTGTCAGGTGTCAGGTGTGTGATCGCGCCTGGCGAAAGCCTGTGAAATCTCGAAGCCGCCATCAAAGACAGCGGCGCGGTAACGGGAGAGCACCAGGCTAGCGGGCTCGCCGGTCCACGCCGGAGCAATTGCTGCTATCGTTGCCCGCAAGGTTTCTCGGCGCCCTCCGCAGTGGTCGATTGGTTGAAGACTGTCCGTGGCTAAACCCTAAATCCTAGATCCTTCTCCTAGGTTAACAACTTGAAAGCATGAGTCCATTCGTTGCGAAGAAATCCCGGGATACACCAGAGCATACATAGCGGCTCGATCGCACGCGATGGGCGCAGTCCGCTGGCCAAGAAAGCGCTGGTTCGAATCCATCATTCGACCCTTTGAACGAAACGGCTCGTAAGAGAAACAGAGTGCGCGCGCGCCAGCGAAAACAACCTCGAGCGATCGCACGCCTTAGGTTGAAACTGAAGCTGCTTCGGACTCCCGTCCGCAGCTTTCCAGCGGGCGACCCTTCATAGCGGTTCTATTTTCTGATTGACTTTTTCTTGCACCTCAGGCACTCTTTCCGTCCGCTTCAACGAAGGTAGGCGTTTAGTTATGATGCTGACTATGATTTGTTCCTTCCTCCATACGACCGCGGCCGTTTAGCCATCGGCCGGCGCCTCGACGTGTTTCTCCGACATTTCAATTGCGTAAGTTTCATAAACTTGCCCAGGATTGCTTTGTGGATCTGCCATGTATCACTGCCGGGTTCGTCCCGGCTGAGAGCTGTAAGACATGAACCTCAAGGATTTCATCAGCGACGCTTTGTGCAGCCCGACTGACCTGATCGCTTATGATGTCAGCCGGAGGCTGCAGCAGCTTTTCAATGACCGCACTGTCATCGAAGGCGCCATCAGCTCCTTCGATCTTGCGGGCTACGTACGGGCAGGACACTGCTCGGTTGTCAGCGAAACGTGCGTGTACAACAAGTCGCGAATGGAACTCTCGGAGTCCAGCAGATCGCTTGTCGAGCAGCCGGAGAATGCTTGGTTTAGCGTGCTGTGGCGAGGAGATCTGCTCGAAGTGCTCTTTCTCACCTGGACTGAGGAAGGCTGCAGGGAGCGCCACCACTGGATCATCGCCGAAACGCGCCAGATCGCAGAAGGCTTTCTCAGCGCGGTCTGCGACTGGGGCTCTGAAGTGTCCGGTGAGATTCTTGTGTTCGATGGCGGCTACTGGCACAAAAACGAGGAACTGTTCCAGGCCATCACATCTGCGAGCTTCGAGAACCTGTTCCTGCCTGGCGATTTGAAACGAGAGATCCGGGAGGACTTTGCCCGCTTCTTCAGCTCACGTGAACTGTATGAGCGATACCGAATCGCGTGGAAACGAGGAGTCCTGCTGATCGGGCCTCCCGGCAACGGCAAGACACACACCGTGAAGGCGCTCCTCAACGAGACGAAGCGGCCCTGCCTGTACGTGAAGAGCTTCAAAGCCTGGTACGGAACGGACCACGACCGAATCCGACAGGTCTTCAAACAGGCAAGGAAGACGACACCCTGCTTCGTTGTGTTGGAGGATCTGGACTCGCTCATCGACAATGGAAATCGTTCGTTCTTTCTCAACGAGCTGGATGGCTTTGCCGAAAACACCGGCGTCGTGGTGCTTGCAACCACCAATCACCCCGACAAACTCGACCCGGCGATTCTTGATCGACCGAGCCGCTTCGACCGAAAGTACTATTTCCGGCTTCCGTCGGACGCGGGGAGGCTCGCCTATTTGAACCGCTGGCGCGAGTCCGTGCAGGCCGAGTTGAGCTTCTCAGACAAGGCGCTGCAACAGGTCGTCGACAGAACCGAGGGTTTCTCATTCGCGTATCTGAAAGAGCTGTGCCTGTCTGCGATGATGGCCTGGATGGCCGAACGCACGACGCCGATGGACAAAATACTTCGCCGCACGGCAGCGACCTTACGAGACGAGATGAAGGAAAAATCGGGATCGAAACGCAAGAGCAACGAGAAGAAGGCAAAGACCGCCGCTGCCGGTCGGGAACTCTGGTCGTAAGAGTCGCGCGAAAAGAGTCCGGGGCACGTCAGGACGCTACCGTATGCTTCGATAGTCGATGCGTAGAATGCCGTAGCGTTTGCTGCGCACCTCCGTCTCTTCCGGCGTCGCCGCATCTCCCTCTTTGTACTCTTTACGTTGAAGGTGATGCAAACAGCCAGGGTCGGAATACCTCTGCCTCAAACTGGTCGGAGACATCGAAGACGACTACGGAATGGTCTGCGGCGGCAAGGTGGATGTGCTGATCGAACCGAGGCCTTGAGCAACAGCGCGCGCAGTTCTGAAACTATGCTCACGGCT
>JBGPFL010000076.1:0-10653 GCA_041483295.1 Blastocatellia bacterium
CACCGCTCGCGCAGTTTCTGCCGAGGCTCGTTGCCGGGAAGGCGCGTCACTATCTGCTCCCCTTCGACCGCCGCTTGAGCGACACTCCCGAGGCCGAGCAGGCAGGGGCGAAGAAGACATTCGATGGACGATACTACTCGAGCGTGAGGGGAGTCGGGGGCCGGATCACAGTGTCGGGTATCGAGTATGTAGAGATGGCAGCGCGACGGGGCGCCAATATCATTGCTCACGAGTTTGCTCATCAGGTGCACATAGCCGCTCTGGGGACGGACGATGTCAGACTGGTTCGTAAGCTGTACCAACGCGCGGTGCGTGAGGGCCGCACTCTGGATTTCTACGCCGCCGCGGACGAGTACGAATACTTCGCCCAGGGGTACGAGTCATTCGTATCAAACATCAAGCGGCCTGCTGCATCGGTGACTGCGCGCCACACTAACAGAGAATTGTTCGGCCGCGATCCACAGTTGTATCAGCTCTTCGTCAGGCTGGCCGAAGGTTCCCGGCTCTATGCAAGCAAGCAGAGTATCTCGGCGCCGCTCGGGTCTGGAAGAGTCCGATCGGACTCCGCCGTGATTACCAGGCATCGCGCGAATCTGTTTGAACGGTGAGAGGCGAGATCGCCGGACCAGCGAGTACGGAAATGCGCAAAGCGGCTTGACTCTGTTTTCGCTTTTTGGAATTATGTAGCCCCGTTGCGTGGAGGGAAGGCTTTACTTGACAGGTAAGAAGGGCCGTGCGACGATCGCAATGGACGTTCCCCTGGTAGATAGTCGGCAGCTCCGACTGCACTCAATGCATCCCAGAGTTGCGACGATCTCACAAGAACAGGTTTAGAAGATGCGTGCACTAGTGGGGCCACTTTTACGAGCACGCTCGCAGCAAAAGAAATTTCCAGAAGGAGTAACTATTCGATGAAGAGATCAGCGATGCTAATGGGGATGCTCGTATCGATGCTAGCGCTACTCGTGCCCGTTGTTTCAGCGCGCGTCAGTCTGCTTGCTGTTGCCGGCGCGGCGCAGGATGCTGCCGCCAAGGAGAAGGAAGAGGGCGAGGCCTATAAGGCCTTCTTTGACGCCAACCAGGCCAAGGACATCCCAAAGGCGGTGGGCTTCGCAAAGACGTATCTGGAAAAGTTTCCGGCGGGCAAATACGCCGGCTATTTGAAGGGTTGGGTCCGACCGCACCTGTTCAATGAGGCGCTCACCGCAAAGAAGACGGATGAGATGATACGAATCGGCAAAGAAGTGCTAGCAGCCGAGCCGGAGAATCTGGACTATCTTTATCTGATGGCGGTGACAATCCGCACGAATGAATTGTCTGCTTCGCCTCCAAATTACTCGCACGGGGCCGAGGCGGCTGAGTTCAGTCAGAGGGCCATCAAGCTGATTGAAGGCGGCAAGGTACCGGCGGTCGTGCCAAAGGAGAACTGGAAACAGGGTCCGATCCTTGGCATGCTGTATCAGAGCGTGGGTCTCGTCGAATTAAAGAATAAGAACACCGATAAAGCTCTGGAACTCTACAAAAAAGCGGCAACACTTGATCCAGCCAATCCTAGTTACTTCCTTGGTTTGGGCTCTCTCTATCAAGAAAAGTATGCGGCTGCTGCTACGAAGTACCAGGCGTTTCCTCAACCCGATCGCGAGGCTACGGAACCAAAACCCGAGATTAAGGCTGCTCTCGACGAAGCGAACGCCAACGCGGATATGGTGATCGAGAACTGGGCGCGATTCATGGCGCTGACTGCCGGCAGCGATCCATGGAGGCCCACACGAGACCAGGTCAATGGAGCGTTGACAACGATATACAAATATCGACATCCCGATGAAGCAGACGGCTTGCAGAAGCTGATTGACAAGTTCAAGAGCAACGGAGCTCCGGCCGGGGCTGCCACGGCTGCCGCTTCCAGCAAGCAGTAGACGAGTAACACAAACAGTCCAGCGCTCAGAGATTGCTGAGTGGGTTTGCAGTGAGCCAGTTCCGTTTAGGGGCTGGCTTTCTTGCTTTGGGTGGCACGGGTCCCTAAGGTAGAGATCTAAGACAAGGCACCAAGCGCATCAACAACTTCTTGGGAGAGGCACAAGGGTTCGATCTCCAACGATGTCCGATCTCCTGTTCGCCCTTTGGCAAGAGAGAGACTCATAGCCGCCGGCACGTCAGAAGCCAACTGACAGAGTGTGTGGGCGTCTTCAGATCTGTCTCTATCGGTTTTGTGTGGCGTACCTCAAAGATCAGTAGATCCATGGGCAGGAAGCCGTCCGTTCGCGCAGTCCGGTGTGTCTGGTCTCGCTCCGGCTCAATGTTGGACCGACTGCTGCGCGAGGACGAATGACAGGAAATACTGTTCGTCCGCGCTGAGGTCCAGAAACTGGACTCCGATCCCAATGTAGCGTACGCAATGGCGCACCTCGGCGCTGACGTTGATCTCCAGGTCCTGGAGTTGGAATCCGAGCTGTATGACCGAGCCGATTCGAACCGAGTTTAAGGTGTCGATGAAGGCCCCCGTCCTACTCAGATCGCTGATTCGCAGGGATCCCGGACCGAAGTCCTCACATTTCACTTCCAAAAGGTATGGGATGCGATCCGCTCTTCTTCTCTCTTGGCCGCTGGTACTCATGCTCTTCAACTCCTTCCGCCGCAGTGGGTCGCTTAATAAATCTACTCAAACGAGGTAGAGCACATGCCGTACCAGGGCGAATGAACACCGCTGCGCCACCCAAAAGGCTTGCGGATGAGGTCCTTAGCTCCGTGGTACGGGGAAGAGGGACTCAACCGAGAGGAGAAGCGCCGCATATCCTATTTGAGGAGATTGGGGCGAACCAGAACATACGGTCCTCGCACTTTGAGCGGGACGAGAGTTTGAGATCTATTAATCGATCGAAGGTAAGCCACCCATCGCCGACACTCCCTTAACTTACTTGAACTCAAGTCCGCACCGCATGCAGCGACTCGGCCCTTTGATCAGCAGAAAGAATAACGAGAAGAAGCAGAAGATCGGGAAAGTGACGATTGCGAGCACGATCGCCCACACAGGTGTCGTGCCTTTGAGTATGCTGGAAGAACTGCATCGTGGGCACAACCTCTGGGCGACGACCCGGCGAGCAGGAGGCGACGGTGGGGCTTCGTGACTGAACGCAGGTTGGTGCTCGCGGTAGGCCTGGGCGTTGGGTGGGGGCACCGAGGGGATGTATCCGGATGGTGGATCTGATTTCGTATCAACAAGCGAGGCAGCGCAGTAGCGACAGAAGTTCGAACCCTCGCGATTCTCCGCCCTACAAATCGGACATTGCATCGACCGTTCCTCGCAAACGGAAACGCACAGTGATTACGAGTATCAAAGGGTCACAGGGAGTTGAGATGAGGGTTCTAGTCTCCTCACTAGACATCCCTGAATCACACTTACAGCCTGCGTTTCCTGGGTTCCCCGCGACAGCCCCTGGTGTGTTGCGATCTTCCCCATCGATTTACGGAGTGATCCAGCTCTTCGCTCTCTCCACTGCCCGGGACCAGCCTGCTGCGAGGGCTTCGCGTTCGGACGCGGACATCTGGGGCTCGAAGGTGCGTTCGCGCTGCCACATCTCGCCGATCTCGGCGAGGCTCTTCCAGAAGCCCACTGCGAGCCCTGCAAAGTAAGCTGCGCCGGCCGCAGTGGTCTCGGTGTTCGCCGGGCGGACCACTGGAATGCCGAGCATGTCCGCCTGGAACTGCATCAGAAAATCATTCTGCGCCGCGCCCCCGTCGACGCGGAGCTCCTTCAGCTCTATTCCTGAGTCGTCCTGCATTCCAATCAGAACGTCTCGAGTCTGATAGGCGATCGATTCGAGCGCGGCGCGAACGATATGCTCGCGCCCGGAGCCCCGCGTCAGGCCAACTATCGTTCCGCGCGCATATGGGTCCCAGTGCGGCACCCCAAGGCCAACGAAGGCCGGCACGAGATAGACGCCGCCGTTGTTCGCAATACTCAATGCCATCTCCTGAGTCTCTGCAGCCGACGAAATGATCTTGATCCCGTCGCGCAGCCACTGAATCGCCGCTCCGGCGATGAAGACGCTGCCTTCAAGAGCATACTCCGTTGGCTCGTCCGCGATTCTCCACGCAACGGTCGTGAGCAGATTGTTCTTCGATGCTACGAGCTGCTCGCCGGTGTTGAGCAGCATGAAGCAGCCAGTGCCGTAGGTGTTCTTCGACATGCCGGGCACGGTGCAAACCTGTCCGAACAATGCCGCCTGCTGATCGCCCGCGATCCCTGCAATCGGGATCGGGCGTCCGAACAACTCCGCGTCCGTTTCACCGATCAACGCGCTGGATGGAGCTACGTGAGGGAGGACCTCACGGGGCACGTCGAGGGCTTCTAGCAATTCGTCATCCCATTCTCCGCGCTCGATGTTGAACATGAGCGTGCGACTGGCGTTTGAGGGATCGGTTGCATGAATCCGGCCACCCGTAAGTTTCCACATGAGCCAGGAGTCTACCGTCCCGAACGCGAGACGCCCGCGGGCGGCCAGTTCGCGGGCTCCGTCAACCTTGTCGAGCAACCAGCGGAGCTTCGTGCCCGAGAAGTACGCGTCCAACACCAGACCCGTGCGCTTTTGAAACAACTGAGCCAGCCCGTCGCGCCGCATTCGGTCGCACTCTTCTGCGGTGCGGCGGCACTGCCAAACGATGGCGTTGTGGATGGGTTCGCCGGTTTTGCGGTCCCAAACGACCGTAGTCTCGCGTTGATTGGTTATGCCGACTGCGGCGACTTGATCCGGTTTCACTGCCGCCTCACTCAACACCTGCCTGGCAGCACTCAATTGGGACGACCATATCTCTTCGGGCCGGTGCTCAACCCAGCCCGGTTGAGGATAGAGTTGTTCAAACTCTTGCTGGGCCATCGCGACCGGCCCTCCCGCCTGGTCGAAAAGGACTGCGCGGGAGCTCGTTGTGCCTTGATCGAGTGCGAGGATGTACTGTTCGCTCATCAGTTCTCTCCCAGTTTGATTGAGTTGTGAAGGCCGAGTCATCATATCACCGGGAGCCTTGACGTAAAAGAAGCTTCAACCTGGCGCCGGTGACCTGTCATTGTGAACGGATGTGGCGGGATCGTCTTACGATGGTCCTCAAGCACCATCAAATGAATTTCGAGCAGGGCTGAAGTGTTGTTTCTCCCTGGAGGTCCTCGCTCTGGCGCCTGTTTTGGACGCGATGACCTGGCCTACCGAAGTGCCAGGGCGTTCTCGCGGGGACGCCGAAGCCCCCAATCTTTCCGAAGCCGTGTGTGTATCTGATCCCGGGCCATCGGTCAATAACTCTCAATGTGACATGAATAGTGCGCGACTTCAGTTAGACTGACCGACGTATTATCGGGACGGCGCACGGCTACGCGCCAAAACAAACGATTATAGTGAACCGGTTTTGTGGTGGTTAGCATCCATACTCTTCGGCATGTCATTCGCAGCAAACTCTGGCGACTAAAGGACTAAGCGCGGGCCGGGGTTTACTCGAAATGCATCGACAGATCAGGAGAAAAGCCGTTGTTATCCAGCCAGGCCAGCTAGGGCACGCTGCTTGAATAGATGTCAACGAAGGATTAGCACTTCTGAGAGTGGTTTCCTCTTGGATGGATATGCCTGAGTGGAGCGATCGCATGGATAGGTACTCGTCAGTCGTTCGAAGAACGATCTGGGGTAGTGGAAACAAGATGAAAATAAACAGGCTTAACGTCGTAGTTAGAATGCTATTAGCGGTCTTACTAGTGATCCTTCCGGTGGTCGGATGGTTTGTAGGCTATCCGTTTCAGTCACCAGTTCTCGCGCAGACAGGCTCCAAGACCCCTCCGGTTGCCTCGCGGAAGCTGGCCTCCAAGCTGTCGATTGACCTTCAACAGCAACTAGTAGCCGCTTCAAAGTCTGCTGCGCTTGCTCAAGCTCTGGTCTCCGTCATCGTTCAGACGGAGGCGGTGCCGTCGTCGTCGCTTGTCTCCTCGCTTCGAGGGTTGGGTGGCCTGGTAAGCAAGGGGTACGCGAATGTCGATGCGCTGGCACTAAAGGTCCCGTTTCGGTCGCTCAACTCGTTGGCCGCCAAGAGTGAGGTACGGTACATCTCTCTCGACCGGCCGACCCAGCTTAGCGGGGTCGGTCACGTTGAGCTGACAACGGGCGCAGACCAGGCGAGGTCCTATGGCACTGCTGATGGCACTGCTGAGACCGGAACGATAAACGGCTCCGGGATAGGCATAGCGGTGCTCGACTCGGGAATCTATGCGAATCACGTGTCCCTCACTACCTCGAGGGTTGTAGCAAGCGTCGATTTCACCGGCGAGGGAAGGACGGATGATCCTTACGGCCACGGCACTCACGTGGCCTCTCTGGCGGCCAGCAACTCCGCTATCTCTTGGGGGGCGTACACCGGGATGGCTCCAGCGGCACATCTAGTCAACGTGAGAGTCCTCAACTCTCTAGGGCAGGGATCAAGTTCAGCGCTTATGGCGGGCATAGATTGGTGCATATCGAACAAAGCCTTATACAACATAAGGGTGATGAACATCAGCCTCGGAACCACTGCCGTTGATTCCTACCTTTACGATCCGATCTGCCAGGCGGTAAGGAGAGCTTTCAGCGCGGGAATCGTTGTCTGCGTGGCCGCGGGGAATTTCGGCAAGGACATGAATGGAGCTAAAGTGTATGGAGGCATACATTCGCCCGGCATCGAGCCCTCCGCGATAACGGTTGGGGCCGCCAATACTCACGGAACAAACTCGCGCTCCGACGACGGGATAGCGACTTACAGCTCGCGAGGCCCGACCCGAGGCTACTACACGGACGTCGCCGGTATACGGCATTACGACAACCTGATCAAGCCTGATCTGGTCGCTCCGGGAAACAAGCTAATTGCCGCCAAGTCCCCGAACAACCATCTTGTGCTAGACAATCCGCTGCTGAATGTCGGAACAGGGCCGGATCCGACTCGAGGTATGATGCGTCTGAGCGGAACATCAATGTCGACTCCAGTGGTCGCCGGAGCAGTCGCACTACTGCTTCAGAGAAACCCGACACTAACGCCAAATATGGTGAAGGCAGCTCTGGAATTCACCGCCCAACCGATTGCCGGATTTAACAACCTGGAACAGGGAGCGGGACTCTTGAACGCCGAAGGGGCGGTTCGATTAGCCGCCTCGATTCGGCAGGACCTTTCACCCGATACCATCCTCGGGACTTCCTTGCTCGTCTCTACTCCCACAGAGTCAACCACTATAGCCTGGGGAACGTTTGCATGGGGTGGCGGCTTAGTCCAGCGATGGAACGTCGTTACAGGACAGAATCTGGTCTCCCTCTTCCAGGGAATCTATCGTAGTAACGGAGTGCTATTGTCGGATGGGGTGATTCTTTCGGATGGAGTGCTATTGGCGGATGGGGTGATGCTTTCTGATGGCGTAATGCTCTCCGACGGAGTGATGTTGTCGGACGGGACACTTCTAGCGAGTGGCACCCTTGTGTCGAACGGCGTGATGCTGTCAGACGGCGTGATGCTGTCAGACGGCGTGATGCTGTCAGATGGTGTGCTCCTATCGGATAGCGTCTTGCAGGGGACGGCAGCCTCCACGTTCGCGATGTCTGTGCCGGCCAATGGCGACCTGGGCACGGAGATGGAAGAGGTGCCTGATGACGGCGTTTGACGACTATGATGACATTGCGGACGCCCAGTAGGCTTTACTGTAAATCACAACGCCCAACAGTAGACCTGAGCAACAGGGAGCTCTAAGCTGCCCTTGTGGCGCGTGGCGCGCCCGGAAAGAGTTGTACTCGTATCTAAGCGTGGGATTGATTGCTCCGAGACAGAGATGTTCGGTTGTCTCGGGAGAGGTAATCGGCGACTCGTGGAAGAGCGGAGACCAACAAGGATGTCAACTCAATTCTCCGAAAGAAATATGTCCGCGCTGATGCCGCTGACCGTAATAGTGGTAATCGGAGGAGCCGTGGCTGTGATTGCAGCAGCGACCCGACAGGCAGCGGTCGCGGAGCACGCCTGGTTGATGATGGTCGCGCTGGGGTTGCTCCTGGCTCCGATGAGTGCCGTTCGCATTCCCGGGGTCAAAGCCACAGTAACCCTTGGCGACATTGTGACGATGTCGTGTGTGGTGCTGTTCGGTCCAAGTGCGGGGGTCATCGCCGCCGTGGCTGACGGGGTGGTTACTTCTCTAACACTCACCAAGAACCCGAGAAAGATCCTCTACAACGTTGCTACTTGCGCGATATCGATGGCCGGCGCCAGTCTGATAACGAGAGCGGTGTTCGATCAGTTCGGGGCTCCAGGGGCGCAGATGTCTGTTCTCCGTATGTCAGGCGCGGTAGGTCTCTTCAGCATCTCTTATTTTCTGATCTCAACTTCTCTAGTCGCGGCTTACATAGCCTTCTCGAACGGCGAACCGCTGCTGAGACTCTGGCGACAGAAGTTCCTGTGGACGATTATGAGTCATATCGGCAGCGGCGCGTCCGCTCTGGTGGCGTTCTCGCTAGTCGGCCGGCTGGGCTATCTGGTCTTCGTCCCGGTGATTGGAGCGATGTTTACAATGTTTCTCTTTTATCGGGTTTACTTCCGAAGGTTCGAAGAGACCGCTTAGCTACGACTCGGCGAAAGAGAGCCGGGATACAGTTTTGTCATGCCCCCCTGTCGGTTCCTAAATCCTGACTCAGTCCGCGACTACCCAACAAAATTACTTGAAGGTGATGCTGTTGGAAGATGATGGTTGACCGGCGAGTCGGGGAGGACCGGGAAGGACGACATGCCGACCGATCGAAATAGCAGCAGGATAAGCGGAGATCGCAGGGTCCTTCCCCGCGGCCGCCCTTCTGCAGATGGGTTTACAAGAAAGATGATGAGCAACCACGGGACTGCCAGGAGGAATGAAGTTCTGGCAATAGATAAAGGTCGGGCAACTCAAGTGCGAGCGGAGGTTGAGAGGCTGCTGGCCTGCATAGCCGAAGGAGCCGATCACTACAGGGTGCTGGACATAAGCCGCGATTCGACGGTGGACAAAGTGCGCCAGGCTTACTGCCAGGCTGTTGAGCAACTCCATCCACTCAAGTGTCAGGACCTGGTCGAAGGGGATGGCGTTTTGCGCTGGAAACTCAGCGAAGTTTTCTTACGCATAGTCGAGGCTTTCTCGGTGCTCTCGAGCCCAGGCAGAAAAGTTGAGTATGACGGTCTGCTCAACCTCAGACCAATCAAGCCGCTGCCGATGCCCAATTTGCAGGCATTCCGCAGGCAGAGGGACTCTTCAGCCTTCGCCGAGTCGATCCCGGACCGCGACAATGGCTCGAAGCGATTAGGACTGGGAAGCGCATTTGGACATGCCGAGCTGAATGCGCCGAAGGTCGCTGACAGAAGGGGAGCCGCTCGGCTTGCGCTTTGTCTTCCGGTTCGTGTGAGCTCGGATAACAACGACTGGCAAGAAGTAACTGAGACCCTGGACGTCAGCCGTAGCGGCGTCAAGATTCCATTGTCCCATTACCCTCAACCCGGGACCGTATTCTTTCTCGAACTCCCCATGCCGCTGGCCCTGAGAAGTCATGGCTTTCATGAAGGACTATATGTCGTCAAGGCCGTAGTACGACATGCGGTGCTTAACGAGGGCCGGTACCTGGTCGGGGTGGAGTTCCAGGACGACGCTTCCGCCCCACCTATCCCGCCATCCCAAGAACCCTTCGCTCCCAACTGTAATCTGGATTAGCGCGCCGGTCGGCTCACATCCTTATTGACCGAGCCGGGTCGGAACCTGCGTGCGTAGCTCCAGACGTAGTTCCTCAGCGAGTAGTAATAGGGGTTGAAACCGATCTCATCCATCTCCCTCAGTGCGCGCTTGATATCCCAGTTGTCGTGCACTATGCGATAGATTGCGGTCATCTCCCCCGTCCGATGCAGGCCGTCTGTGCAAAAGACAAAGAAGGGTCCCCTCGACATGTCGCTTACCAGTGACATGAACTCGCTAACCTGTGTGTCGTTCGGCGGCTCCCACACACTCAATGGCAGCCAGTAGTACGTAAGACCGGCGCGCTCGGCGGCAATCCGAATCTCGTCCGAGTGATCGTAAGAAGACCGCAAATCGACAACACTCCGAACCCCAAGCTTAGTCAGCATCTCGACTCCGCCATGAGCCGGCTCGGATCCTCGAGTGTAGTGTGGGTCGACTCGGTAGAACAGCGGCAGCGAAGTTCTGATCGCTGCGATTCCATCGACTGAGGATGTAGGGTGGCGTGACGGAGCCGGCCGCCCAGGACTTGATGAAAAGACAGCATTACCAAGCAAGATGCCGGTAACAACGCTAGCGGCCACGAAGCCGGCCACAAGGACTTTGTTTCTGTTCACTGATTCAGACGCATTCCTTCAAATCTGAGGGTCCGACACGCTTGTTGATCTTATACCTCATGTTCACTCGCTCCGTAAAGCTGGTGCCAGGTGCCAGGTGCCAGGTGTCAGGTGCCAGGTGTTAGGGGCAGGATGCGGACACCAACGCATTCCACCCTGGCCCTGACCCCCTGCCTGGCCCTGACCCCTTACCCCCCCGGGCCCCCCCCCCCGCCCCCCCCCCCCCCCCCCCCCCCCCGCCGCCGCCCGCGCGCGCCCCCCCCCACCCCCCCCCGCCCCCCCCGCCGCCCCCCCCCCCCCCCCCCCCCC
>JBGPFL010000077.1:0-10650 GCA_041483295.1 Blastocatellia bacterium
CTCTTTGCCGCGCTTCTGAAGTTCAGCGAGAGTCGAGCCGCCCGCCGACAGAAGAGCCTGTGCAACCTGTTGGGTCACGACAATGGCGGGGATTCCGGCGTCCAGAAAGTTCAGGTCGTGATGCAGCCGAGACAGGCGATCTTCGCTGAAGCGTTCTTCGTCGCTGATGAAGATTACTCCCCTGGCGCCCTTCTCCCGGGCCTTGAGCGTCTTCTTCTGTATCTCGAGGCCGGGCGTGGTGTAATCGCCGAATCGGCCATGTGGATTGTCGCCCTCGGGACTGCCCCGCATGACCATCACTATCTTGCCCGCCACCTCTAGGCCCGAGTAGTTGTCGTACTGAAGTTCAGGCGCGCCGATGCCGAAGCCCGCAAAGACGATTTGGCCCGAAGCGGGTGCGGAGGACGAGAAAGCGAGAGGCATGAAGTCTTCGGCAACGTTGAACGAACGGGACCCGCCTGGCGCCTTCATCTGAAAGCTGTTGCCCGCTCCGAGCTTGACGTTTGCGACGAAGGTGAATGGCTGAAGAAAACCGGCCGTGGCAGCCGGTTTCAGATTGGAACCGCGAAATTGCCGGGCTATGTATTCGGCAGCCTGGTCGGCCGCCGGAGTGCCCGCTCGCCGGCCCTGAAGCCTGTCCGATGCAAGAAACTCGACGTGGCGCGCGATTCGGTCGGCGGACACTTCCGAGTCGTGTTCTGCGACTTTGCCCTCGGCTGCGGCGCTCGCCGATCGGAGTGTGGGCAGCCAGGATCCGATGGCTGCTGCTGCCAGGATCAGCAATGCACCTTGTCTGATTCTCATTAACGCTCCCATGTTTCGGCTCGCATCGAAGTGTCGCGTCATCGGCGATCGGCCGTTAATTCAGGCCGGTTTACACCAGTCGCGCGATGCATTGAGCTTGAATCATATCCATGGGTTTGAAGCAGTGTCAAACACAGCGCTTGAGGCGAATCAGTCCCGGGTGCAAGTAAGAGTGGGACTCTAGGTCTCGGTAGGGCCGGTCTCATTAACACCTCGATTCATCGAGGTGTATGGCGGACTCGGAGCGTCCTTCGACTGTTTCAACAGTCTTTGGATCCCACGACAGGAAACCGTTGAAACGGTTCTAGGGATCCGCCCAGTCGCGAACACCTCACTTGAAGTGAGGTGTTAATGAGATCGGCCCTCGCCGAGCCGCTGGGAGCGAGGGAAGTCAAGAGCATAACCTCGGCGCTGGTCCGACTTCAATTGCGCCAATCAATCGCTACTTTAAGGCCAGCACTCTTTGGGTTAATATCCGTGAGCGCAAAGGAGAGCAACGATGAACTACCGGCGGTTCGGGCGAATGGGATGGGTGGTAAGCGAGATCGGCTATGGCATGTGGGGAATGGCGAGCTGGTCGAAGTCTGATGACAAAGTGTCGCTGGGATCGCTTCAGCGGGCGGTTGACCTTGGCTGCAATTTCTTCGACACCGCCTGGGCTTACGGCGATGGACACAGCGAAAAGCTCCTGGGCCGGACGCTCCGCGCGAACCCCGATAAGAAGCTCTACACTGCTACCAAAGTACCGCCCAAGAACTGGGAGTGGCCTTCGCGCCGCGAGTTCACTCTTGACGATTGCTATCCTCCCGATCACATCGAAGAGTATCTGACCAGCAGTCTTGAGAACGCAGGCGTAGACAGCTTCGACCTGATCCAGTTTCACACCTGGGAAGACAGGTGGCTGAATGACGACCGCTGGGCCAAAAAGCTCGACGAGCTGCGCCGCCAGGGAATGGTCCATGCGATCGGCATCAGCATCAACCGATGGGAACCGGAGAACGGAGTTAAGACTGTGCGCAGTGGGTTGATCGACGCGGTGCAGGTCATCTACAACATCTTCGACCAAAACCCCGAAGATGAGTTGTTCCCGGCCTGCCGGGAGATGGATGTGGCGGTTATCGCTCGCGTCCCGTTCGACGAGGGCACGCTGACAGGCACCTTGACCAAAGCCAGCAAATGGCCCAAAAGCGATTGGCGGAGCACTTACTTTGTGCCTGAGAATCTGATCGCGAGCGTCGAGCGCGCGGATGCTCTAAAGCCGCTGGTGCCTGTCGGAATGACGATGCCCGAGATGGCGCTGCGTTTCATCCTGAATGACCCGACCGTTAGCACGATCATTCCAGGGATGCGCAAGCTCGCGCATGTCGAGACGAACATTGCCGGGAGCGATCGAGGGCCACTTCCTGAAGACCTTCACCGGGAGTTAAGAAAGCATCGATGGGTCAGGCGGCCCCAGAAGTGGTCGCAGTAGAGAAGAAGATTGAAAGGCCCCGACAAGAGACCTAAACCCCATGCAGATCCTCTTTGCGTAGAAGAGAACTTTTTTCAGTCTCCTGTTAGACGGGCCATTTGTTCTCAGTAAACTGAAGGCACAACCGCTCGAGGCCGTCCTTGCCAATGTAGCGATTGCGTACCACAGCCAGGCCGGAGAAGGCGCGGCTTCGGCTTGTTACTTTGAGAATGTCCGATTCCGGTGAGGGTGTCTTCACCCTGATGCGCAGGCCTCTATGGCTTGTATTTTCGGTAACCGCCGTCTCCTGCCTGATCGATTGCATGGCGTCGTCGAGGTACTCGATAGTCACAGCTTCGGACCTTGACACGCGAGGATCACGCCGCCGGTCGCCTCCCGGCCACTTCTGAGTTCGGAACGCGCACCACGGGTCGTTCAAGTATCCTGGCGGGGGGTGTTCGCTTAAGAACTCGAGTCCGACGACCCGACTCCCGTTCTTGCTTGGTTCGGCCCTGCGCACGATGGCATACAGTTGATAGCTAGGATCGGAATACCCGTGACTGCGCAGCTTGGTTGGCAGTGGCATGTTCAGATGCAGCACGAGGCCGGGCTGCACCCGGCGGTTCATTGTTAGGCCCACACCCATCTTGCTAACGTCGATGGTCTTTCCCACCTCTTGCCACCTTCCGTTCAAACGGTCGTGCCCGACCAGCAATATCGGCATCGACAATTTGAACCGCTCGCACCGGCGCCGGTTGATGATGGAAGCGGCATCCTCGACTGGCTTCGAATATACGGGCTGGCCCGCCACGGAATTGCGGACGCTGATCGCCTCTTGCTCTGCGCCTACATGGGAGGCCGTAGCCTCTGTTTCGGGCGACGGCGTAGTTACGGGCGCGGGGACGGGCAAGGGTGTTACCGGCAAGTGTGTTACCGGCCCGGATCGGTTTAGAGACCGGTCGTATTCGACCTTCCTGCTGTGATCTGTGAGCACGAAAAATGCCTGAGACACTCTGCCGAAGGACTTGTCTATTCGTTCAAGTATGTCGTCGGCGATCGCGGCTCTCACTTTGTAGTACGGCGGATGAAGCACCTTGATCGTTTCCTGGTAAGCACGAACGACTTCTTCCGGTGTGGCTGACCGCTCAACCGCAAGGGCCTGGTAGTAGGTGCTCGATTGCTCAACACGATCGAGCAGGTATTCTATCTCGAGATAGTACGAGCTTATTAGCTTACCGGTGTTCCCGGTCCGGTCAGGTTTGCCCGGCCCTTGTGAGGTGGTTTGCTCCGCCTTGCCCATGAGACTGCCTCGAAGGACCGGTTCTCACATCCCAAAATCAGACGGTTGACACGTGGGGGTAATCAACTATGCACCGAAAAAGTGACCAAATTATGTACTACTTTTCACATTTGTCAACAATCTTCTGGCAGGAGGCTAGAGCTTCGCGCACCCAGCCTCAGGGTAGGCTATCGTCCCTTTTGCGGCGGCTCGCAGATTTGAAGGTAACCCCCGCCGGGGTTGCGGTCCAAAGCCCAGGTTGCTGTACTCGGCTAACCTTGGAAGACGCAACAAGCGCCCCAACCCCAACGGGGTTGCGGCCAAAGCCTCCGGCATGTCTAACAGCGGGGCCAGATGGTTTCGAAGATGCGGAATTGTGATCTTTTGTGAGTCATGGCATCTCACACCTGTAGCGATGCCGCAACCGCAACCCCGTTGGGGTTGCGACGATCAACAATGGCCCTCTGCAATCACAACCCTTTGGCAGAACTCTCTCCGGTGTTTAATATTGCAGTTTTGGGAGAGTGTTGGTAATCTCTGAGCGGTCCATTCAGAAGTCGATATCCATACACTCCAAAAGGGCGAGTCGTCTAGTTTGATTCGTAGACTGTTTGTTATCAGTGCGGCGTTGCTGGCCATCTCGTGCGGAGAGAAGCCACCGCCTTCGCCGACCTCGCCTCCTGCCGGCCGGGCGGCCGGCGTACGCTGGGCAAGCGCACCCGCCGTGGGATCATTCGATCTGCTGGGGGTCGATTTCGTCGATGAGGAAGAGGGTTGGGCCGTTGGAGACATAGGCCCCACAGGGGGAGCGATCTTTGAAACGTCAGACGGCGGGAAGAACTGGACGCCGGTCGCGCGTACTCTCGAGGTGCTCAGCAGCGTTCAATTCGTCACCCGGGCCAGGGGCTGGGTGGCCGGACTCGCGGGGCGCATCGAGCGAACCGATGATGGCGGCCGCACATGGAAGACTCAGCGAATCGAGCGCGGCAGCGAAGTGCTCAACTCAGTCTTTTTCCTGGATGCGCAGCGGGGGTGGATTTCAGGCGGGGCCGGATTGCTCCTTCGAACAATAAACGGCGGCGACACCTGGGAAGTCGCCCACAGCGGACGCGTGGAAGATCTGTGGACGATTCGGTTCTCGTCGGAGACGCACGGGTGGATTGTTGGAGAGGACGGCCTGATTCTGGCAACGGCAGATGGGGGCGCAACCTGGAGTCAACAGGCTTCAGGGACCAGAGCGGGCCTTTACGGACTGGCGCTTGCGAGAACTGATATTCTGATCGCCACAGGCGAAAAGGGAACAATTTTGCGAAGCGAGAACGGTGATACATGGACACTGGAGCCCTCGGGCACCACGGAAACCCTGAATGCCGTGTCGGCGGCAAACGAGAACGTCTTCTGGGCGGTCGGCTCGGCCGGGGCAACAGTCGGTTCAAGTGACGGGGGAAAGACATGGAGTCCCATCGCCCCTGTTTCGTCGCGTGCTCTGATGGCCATTGACCTGCCTGGACCGGCGCAGGGGGTCGCAGTTGGCCGTCGGGGCGTGATGCAGAGACTCCAACCCTGACCCCAACCGCAGCAGCACTGGCACAGGTAGAAAAAAGGAACGCTCAGGTTTCGGACTACACAACATAGAAGGGTTTTCCGGCATCCTGCTTTAGAAGAGTAGAGCGAGATTCGGCGCTCAGGTTTGAGAGCCGGGAAAAGTTCGGAAGTTTGGGATGGCGATTAGCGGCGCTGAGAGTTACAATCGAGACCTCCCCAGCATGTCTCAGAGGTGAGCGTTAGGTCTCGAGATTTCCTGTCAGCACCCCGAACGCAATTGAGGAGGCACCCTTATGTCACCACGTTCATTTCGAGCTTCGATCGCCGTGGTCGCGCTCATTATGGTTAGTTCGGTTCAGCGGGGTACTGCTCATCATGCGGTGCTGCGCTTCAACCTCGAAGAGATGGTTGCCACTGCCGATCGTGTGTTCGTTGGTGTGTGCGTTGGCGCGGAGGACACTACCGAGTTCATCGCCGGGGGAGATTTGGCGGTGACTCGCTACACATTTGACCTCGAGCGCGCCATCAAAGGGAAGCTCCCCAGGCAATTGACCTTCATGCAGCTCGGACACCGGTCGAAGGCGGCTACGGGCAAAGGCGGCCAGATAACCATGCACGGTCGCACCGTTACCCCCGACACAATTCACGGAATGGGCGAGTACAGCGTAGGCGATCGCATGGTGTTGTTCCTGATTCCGAACTACCTCGGAGGCAAAGTCACTTATACTGTTGGGGCTGATCAAGGTGCGTTCAAGATTTCACGGATGCCTTCAGGCCAGGAGCTTGTTCGCAATAACGTCAACAATCTCGGCCTGTTCACGACGCCTTACAATGGGTGGCGGATGAAAGATGCCGAGGCCAAGATGATCTTCCCTGATCGCGAAGAGCCCCTGTTGAACTTTCAGGAGCAGGGCTTGAGCGCGAAAAGTGAAACGCTGGTGCGGAAGCGTGGAGCCTTACCGCTCGACGCGTTTGTTGGACTCGTCGAGCAGATCGTCGCCGCCCACGGCGAGCAGAAGGGGATCATAGCGCAATGAATAAGCTCGGTTCTAAACTTCGCTTGATGCTGGCCCTCGCGGTTGTTTTCGCGGCGTTCGCGATCGTTGCGCCGAGGGCCCGGGCCGGCGGGCCGCTGTTCGTGGCAGATGGGAAGCCGACCAAGTGGCCTCGCACTCTAGTACAGGGCGGCCCACTCAATCTGAAGACTGTAGACGAATCGGGGCATGTGCTCTACCGAGTGGATTCCGGACCGCTTGGAACGCTCTCAAACACTAGAGCAGTCGGCCTTGTCGATAGGATTTTCAGGCTGTACTCCGAGATTCCCACTGCAAACATAGATTTTGTAAACGCAGGCCCGATCCTGGACCCGGCCACAGGAGCCCCCATTGATGTCGATGGTACGAATTTCGGCAGGATCAGGAGCAGCCGGAGCTTTCAGAACGCGATCATATTCGACAGCGACGGCTCCATTACCGGCGGGGGCGGGGTGCTTGGCTTCTTTAGCTTCGTTCAACTGGATCAGCCGACCAACACACTGAGAGAGGGAATGGTGGCGTTGAACGGCGCAGCGATCAGCACGCTTGGCGAGGTCCCCTTCCTTGGGGTGTTCACTCACGAGTTTGGGCACTTCGCCGGTCCGCTCGACCACGCGCAGGTCAATGGACTGATCGCAAGCGACAGAACTGGAGAGACTCTTCCGCCGGGATTCACCCAGGCGCAGGCGTTTGACCTGTATGCTCCTTTCACAGAAACCCTCTACCCTTTTCTCTTCAACCCGCCGGGCGGATCCATATTTCTCAGTTCAGGCAGCTTCAGGAGCTCCGGCTTCTGGATCGCTTCGCTCGATTTGGATACCAGAAACGCTTTGTCGAATCTATATCCGGAGCCAGGCTATCGCGCGACGGATCCCGGTTCTCCCAACGGTGCAATCGAGGGACGAGTTCTCATTCGAACCAGCTCAGGTGACTTCCCTATCAGCGGAGTCAACGTAGTCGCGCGGCGCATAAGCCGAGGCGCTTATCCACCTCCACCCGGCGCCCAGGCATTTCCCGGATTCCCCGGCACCCAGATTCAAGTCGACTCGGACGGAGTCCCGAATACACCCCCGGATCAGGACGTAACCGATCCGCTCGCCACCAGCTCGAGCGCTGTAACAGGGTTGGAGTTTGGCCAGGGCGCCTATCATATCGACGGTCTGCCTCCTGGCCAGTACTCGATTGAGGTACAGCAGATCAACAGTCGCGCGGTTGGAGGCTCAGGCATTGGTCCGCTCGATGTGCAGCTTCCGATTCCAGTGCCCGAGTTCTACAGCGGCCCGCGAGAGTCCGGGGATTCATCAGACACGCCCGGCGACGTCCAGCCCATAGTGGTGACGGCCGGCAGCGTCAATTCCGGCATTGACATCATCTTAAACGGCTTCTCGAGCTCCACCGTCACTCTCGCTGACGAACGTGAGCCTAACGACAAAACAAAGAAGGCTCAACGGCTCGATCCACCGGTTGAGATCAGCGGCACCGCGGCATTCAATGACCCCAGCGTGCTGCGACTCACGGGCCTTCCCGGTGGGGACAGCGATCAAATCGAGGATGTCTACAAATTCACTCTCACCGCGCCGAAGGTGGTCTATATCCTGCTCCGGCCGGTCGGCGGCACTGCCAGCAGCGACCTGGACCTGTATCTGTTCGACTCTACGCTGGGCAAGAAGAGGGTCGCGTTCGACAGTTCTACGGTTCTGGCTTTCAGCGCGGGAGACACCGCGACGGAGGTCATCGGAGTCACGCTGGCCCCTGGCGATTACTTCATCGGGGTGAGCGCCTTCGATGGGACGAGCGTTGGATACAAGCTTGCGGTGCTGACCGCTCAATAGAGCTGAACCTCGATGGCATCTCTCTACTGAGACAACATCCCCACTGATGTCTCTTCCTGCTGGGCCGATTCTGGCGCCGGTTGCACTAGTTCAATCTTGCCTCGCCAACCCGCTGGCGCGCGGAAACTAAAGACCGCGTCACTAGTCTTCAGGATTCCCTGCCAACTCGCGACGTTGGAGAGCACCCGGATTGTTTCAATTGTGAAATCGGGTATCCATTCGCGGACCTGGTCGAGGGCATGGCGGTAAAGTGGAATATGGCCGGTGTCGAAACCCATCAAGCGCGTCGCGACCCAGTCCACGGCCAATGGATTGAAGCCCGCCAGCACGACCCCTGAAAGGTAGGCGGTGGGATGTAATGGACCCTCGCCTTCTCCGCCGATCACGCCGTCAATCACCGAGAAATACTTGCGAGCCGGTCTGTCTTGCACTCGGCCTTCCCCGTCAGCGAAAAGAAGTATGCGATTCAAGTCCAGCACCATCCGCCACGCAGTGTCATTTCCATGCCAGTTGCCATAGCTGAAAGCCGGCCTCGCAGAGTTGTCGATCAAATACCCGAGTGCTTTTCGGAAAGCTCGCCAGGCAAGAAAGGGATACTTTCCAAAACGCCAGTCGCGCCCCAGCAAGAAGTCCGAGAGAACGCGCTCAGCCCGGTCTTCCCATTTCGGATCGGAAAACTCGTCGCCGCCGCCCGCAGGTGATCCGATGCGATAGTGAGCGAGGTGGTTCTTGTCGGTATTGATCCCGACAATGTTCTTGAGGTTTAGAGTCGTTCCCACCTTGCGATGAACCTTCAGCTTGGGCATAGAGATCACCACATCGCTTGCGAGGACCTGCCGAGCGACGACGTACTCGTGGCGGTGGCCCTCATGTGCCCGAACGGTCTCGCGCCGGGCGTAGTCGGCTCCGTACAGCAACCGGCCATCAATGGGCTCCATGAAACTGTTTTCGCCCAGCCTCACTCTTACAGACTCGCCATTGTTGAGCGCCTTGCGTTCCCAGACGATTCCGTACTTGTATCGCGTTTGCTCTTGTCTAAAATCGACCAACCTGAATGCGATGCCTCGCTGGGCACATGCCGATTCAAGATGCTTCGCCAGGACATCCATGCCTGAGGCCCGGCATAGTTCTGCAAAATCACAATTCATCTGCGGAGCATCGCCGACTACTAATTCTCCGCCCTCGCCAAGCGCAATGACGACATAGTCGCATATGGCCCGAATCACAGAAGGGTGGGTGATCAGGGCTTCAAGGGGGCCCTGGCCGGCGTTGAAATGGAGCACGAAATTCGGCTTGATCAACACTCGCTGCCCCGGCGAAACGAGCTCGCCAAGAGGGTTCCAATCCGGCAATCCGAAGCGCGTCCTGTCCATTCCTAACAGCCGCAAGGAATCGCGCGCCATCGCATATACCTGGTTGTTCGGGTCAGTAGCTTTTTCTTCGTGGGGATATTCTGGATATATTTCCGGAGGATGAAACGGAGACTCTGCCGGATACTGGGCGCGCCCTGAGACCAGGGCGACATCCAGGTTAGCTAGAAGACTTTTCAAGGCGAACCTCATCAAAGACAGATCGTGGAAGGTCCAACTCCCGGATCACAAAACGGAACTTGCCCCTTGGCATAAGCGGTATCTCATCTGCCAGGTTCAACGAGACCTCCATCGTGTCACCCATCTTTTCGTCAAGCGCAGCAATTATGCGCTTGGAGTCTCGTTCTGAGTAACCTGGTTTTCGCTTCAGTCGAAGTTCGACCTTACCCTTCTCACGCTGATAGAACTGAAGCTGCTGCACATTATCGAAAACATTGGTGTGCACATTGAGCGCCGTCACAGAGATGAGGTTGTCGAGTTTCCCGACAAGCATCTCTTGATGCCAGCGGCCATAAGTCTCTTTAAGTAACTTGTAGGGGCGGCCACACGCGCATCGCTCGGGTCCGATCACAGCCCAGTCGTCGGTCCGATATCTGATCAAAGGCATAGCGAGGTTATCCAGCGAGGTCCCTATCAACTCGCCCATCTCGCCTTCCTGCTCGGCGAGGGAGCCATCTTGCTTAATCACCTCCATGGCCCCGTATTCCGGGAAAACGTGGTAATGATTGCTGAGATCACACTCTCCTGCCAGAATCGTGTTTTCGGTGTGACCGTACCACGAGAACAGTCGAGCGCCGAAGAAAGATTCAATGAACTCTCTCTGACCTGGATACAAATTCTCCGAGGCCGCAAGGATCGCTCGAAAGCGCGGCGGTTCAAGATCGAGATCTTTGAGGTGACGCGCGAAATCAATGACCGCCGACGGATAGGAGTGCAGATAAGGAAGACTATGGTCGCGCATAACCCGCGCATAGTCCGCCACATTTTTCGCCGTCATGTGGAAGTTTGAAAAAACAAATGCGCGCTCCGATGCCTCATACGTCCAATGCCGCCTGCTTTTGACGGTCCAGCCCCTGAGCATCGCGCGCCGGTGGTTGTAATGAAAACCAACCCGCGCCCACTGTGAATATATAAATGCTCTCTCGCGACCACCGCTGCTTCTCAGGTTATACAGGCCCAATGGCCGGCCCATCGTTCCACCTGTTGTGAAATAGATCATCTGGCTGCGACTAATATTATCGGCAATGAAATCCTGTGGCCTGGAACGTATGGTTTCTTTTTCGAGCAAAGGAAGAACGCGCAGATCTGAAAGCCGGTGAAAGTTTTCGGGATCAAA
>JBGPFL010000078.1:0-10644 GCA_041483295.1 Blastocatellia bacterium
CCTCAGCGTCCTCTGCGCCTCTGCGGTGAATCCTCCTCCAGCAACTCTAATCTGCTCAAGGTGAGCTGCACCTCAAAGACCTGCGCTGGGCTTCACGCCAGCGCGATTCGAAGTCGCGTTACTGAAGCCGGCGCGAAACTGTAGACGAACGGGCCGTCGCTCTTTGTTGTGACCTGCCCATTTGTCGGCTCGATCTGGCGCGGATTGTCAAAGCTGTTATGCGCGTGAATATCGACTGCCGTCAGTGTGGTAGTTTCGACCGACTTGATGGCCGCACCGCGCACGGCAATCTCCGCTTCTCTCGTCTGAGCAAGCTCGGGATTGGTCACGGTCAGGACCAATTGTCTATCGAGCAAAGAGGCCGCGCCCGACAGGCCCCGGATCGTCGCCGGCTGTCCGTTCCTGACGTAAGAGGGGCGGGGCGACGAAAACAGGGATCGCACGGACTCTCCTCCCTGGTGGGCCGCATACATCTCGAAGACGTGAAATGTTGGAGTGAGCACGAACTTCTCTTCGTGCGCGATGAACAGCGACTGAAGACAGTTGATGAGCTGAGCGACATTCGCCATTGCTACCTTATCGGCGTGCCGATGAAAAGTGTCCAGGGTCAGACCGGCCAGCACCGCATCGCGGATTGTGGATTGTTGACCCAAGAGGTGCGTGTTGTGCGCCTCCGTGCCGGGTTTGTACCAGGCGCCCCACTCATCGACCACAAGCTTGACGCGATGCTGGCGGTCGATTTCGCCCATGACCAACCAGTGATCGGTGATCAATGATTCCATGCGATCGCCTTCTCGCAGGAGCTCATACCAGTCTTCGTTCGGGTACTTCAGCGCGTCGCCCTTGCCCTGAAACCAGTCAGTAGTCTTTCCTCCGCTGACATTCCACGAGTAGTTATGCAGGGCCCAGCCCCACATCCGGCCAATGGCCCGGCGCTCGGCCAGCTTCGTGAAGAACCTGCGCGTCCAATCCAGGTCTCCTCCGTTCGGCCCCGAACCGATGAAGGACAATCCGATCCCGAACCCCGGCGCCCATTCAGCGAAGCGCCGATATTCGGCGGCGTATTCCTCAGGCGTGAAATTGCCGCCACAGCCCCAGGACTCATTGCCCACGCCCCAGTACTTCACCTTGAATGGTTCGCGGTCTCCTCCCGCGGCCCGCAGTTCTGCGGGTGTCGTGCTCCCGGCCGGGGAGTTGCAATACTCGACCCATTCATAAAAATCCCTCGCGGTCAGACTGCGCAGATTGGCCGCAAGGTAGGGCTGCGCGCCGATGAGGCGGCAGAAACGATTAAACTCATTGGTCCCGAAATGGTTGGTTTCGTATTTCCAGGGACCATCGGGCGCATCCTTACCCCATTCGGCCGCGCCCTGCCAGAAGCTTGTGTGACGGGGTCGCTGGCTCCTCGGGCCGACGCCGTCACGCCAGTTGTAGCTGTCCGCAAAACAGCCGCCCGGCCAGCGCACTACCGAAGGTTTAATTCTACGCATCGCCTCGACCAGTGATTTGCGAATGCCGCCGATGTTCGGGATCTTAGAGTCCTCTCCGACCCAGATCCCATCGTAAATCACGCCGCCGAGGTGCTCGGCAAAATGGCCGTAGATTTCAGGAGCGATCTTGCCTATCGGCTCGTTCAGGAGGATTTCGATTCTGGAGTCGACCGCGGGGCTCCTTCGCTTTGAAGAGAACGGCCTGAGGCTGAATGCATCTGATCTACTTCCGGCTATCAGCGCGGCGCCGCCAGTGAGCGCCTCGCGTAAGAAACTCCGTCTTTTCATAGTTCGTACTCTTTCGTTTGTTGGTCTTCTTCGCCGGCCATACGGCTCTCGTGTCAGATCTCTTTGAGCAACGAGGAGTCGAGTCTCTCCCATCGCACGGTCCAGGAACCGTCGGACGGGAACCCGGGTGCGCGCGACTGCGGTGCGCCCTTCCACCCCGCCGCCATCATCGCAACAGCGTATAGTAAGCCGCCGTTGCCCGGAAGATAGCAAGGCAAGTTGGGGCGCTGCCAGTTGTGTCCGTTAGGGAGATAACGGTTCTTCTCGGCCGTCATCATCAGCGCATCGACGGCGATCTTCGGTTCGCCGAGCCTCGCCGCCGTCATTGCGGTCAGGGGAAAATCCCAACCCCAGGTCTTGTCCCACTGCCACTGCTTCATTACTCTGGCTAGCGTGCGCCGCATAGTTTCGCGGTCCACGCCGTCACCAGGCAGCATCCCCAGCGCCCCCAGCATTGACGGATGATCGTAGGTCGGCGACCTCAGCTTCTCTCTGGGAAGCCGTCATCAATCGAAATCCGATCTGGCCCAGATGGAGACGATGAGGGTTCTCGCGCAACCATGTGTAAAGTTCGTTCTGACCTTCTGCGCTGGTCCGATAGCGACCTGCCTGCCGTGAGTTTCGCATTCCGTGAGGCGAAATGCTCCCGAATCGAGTCCGGGCTTCAGAGGAGAGGTATGCCACCCCCACTGGGACATCGTGCAGAGCGGCATCGCGCTGTCGTACTCTCGAGGGAATGTTTGGAGTCCGGTGATATCGGCGGTGAAAGCGAACTCGCCGTTTCCGAGCGATAGCGGCGACAGAGGATCGAGCCGCCGAAGGAGAGGGCTGTGACGATCGACCAGCGCGTGTCGATCAATTGTTCCCGGTTGGCCTGGAGGCTGGAAGTTCCCGGGCAGATTCGCCGCCGGAGAACTGTGACCCGCGGCTGCAGGAATCATTCCCCCCGACGCAAGCAGAGTCTCCAGAAACCTGCGCCGCGATAAGATCGATCGCTTCATCAGAGAATTGAGAATGGAGAATTGAGAATGGAGAATGGAGTGGAGAATTCGGAGAGTTTCTTAGTTCTCCATTCTCAATTCTCCACTTTCTATTCTCCACCCTACCGTTTGATGATCTCGCGTAGCGGCCGCACGTATATGTTCCGATATGCCACCGGGCCATGGTCGCCCTGAAGCATGATCGGATTTGTCGCCGCTTCGGGAAGGTCCATAGCCGCCCGCGTTGGTCCGTCCACTTCCACGTTGCTCTGAATCGAGAGGCCGTTGTGGAGCACTCGGATGAACTTCGCGTTCCCAATCTTCTTACCGTTGGCGTCGAAGCGAGGCGCGCGGAACCAGATATAGAACGATTGCCATTCACCAGGCCGACGTGAGGCGTTGCGGCTCGGCGGAGAACCTCCGACGCCCTGCTCGTTGATCCAGCGATGGTAGATGGCGCCGCCATCGGAGGTAGTCATCGGCTCGGTCGATCCCCAACTGTCAAACACCTGCACTTCGTATAAGCCCTGAAGGTACACGCCGGAGTTCGAGCCTTTCGAGATCATGTATTCCAGGTACAACTCGACATCTCCGAACTTCTGGTCGCTGACAAGATTGACCGTTCGTCCGGCGGGTCCATTAAGAATCGTACCGCCCGGCACACGATCCGGTATCGCACCCAGCCGAGTAGGCCCTAAGAGGCGCTCCCATAAGATGCCTGTTGTGGTGAACCATTGGTTGTCGCCTGAACCCTGCCCGTGCCAACCTGAGAGGTCTGTCCCGCTCAACAATGGCGTCCAGCCCTCTTCCAACAGAAATGGAGGGTCGCCGTGCGCCTCGCCATCATTCAACGCAGGCCGTCGCTGTTGCGCGGCCAGAGGCAAAACCAATATCAGTGCGAGCACGATCTTAAGCATGTCAGTTTTCAGTTTTCAGTTGGCAGTTTGGCAGTTTTGAGTGGCAGTTGGCAATTGCCCGAATCCCACCAATGGCAGTTGGTGGATTGTTCATACCCAACCTACATCGGCCTGCTCAGCCATTTCGTTCGTCACTCGCGCTCGCCTCCCGGCCGGGAGGCGAGCGCGAGTGATGAACGGGATGAGGGTCGGGCTTCCTCCGTTGTAGGCCAAGTATGAACAATCCACCCACTGCCGTGGGTGGGATTTGAAGAGATGAATCTTTCACACAGTCTCTCCGTTGTGGGATTCGCCCGAGTCCTCTTCCACCCACCGCCCTCATCAGAAATGGAACTTCACGGCTAGCTGGATTATTCGCGGGTCGCGGGCGGCATTGTATTCGCCGAAGAACGTCCCGAGTACTGCCGTGCTGTTTCTCCTGCGCGGGTTGTGGCGGGTTTGCGACCCGACGTACGCGACGTCAATGACGACGCCCGCTCCAAGTTCTCGCTGGAGACCCGTACTGTTGTTGTAGATCGCGGGCCATTCGCCCCCACGGTCTACACCGGTGATCACAGAGGGAGAGAGCGTGCCCCCGCCGCCGCTCTTGATGTCTTGCAGGAAGCCGAAGAAGAGCGTGGGGTTCAACACGAGCGGCGAGTTCGTCGCCCCGAACCCGGTGATGCCGCTCTGATATCGATCGTAAAAGATGCCGTAGCCGCCGCGCACCACTGTCGTCTTGTGGCCGGTCACGTCCCAGGCAAAGCCGAGGCGCGGCTGCCATAGGATCGCCGTGTTGTTGATGCCGCTGTCCGGATAGCCGTTCGAGGTCTGCCCCAATCCGTTCGCAAGGTCGCCCGAGTTAGGCACGATCAGGCCAATGAAGTTCGTCGGCAGCATATTGGCCGCAGTCGGTGTGAAGCCCGGCCGCAGGAGCGTCGGGTCCACCGCCCGTCTGTTAGTCCCGCTCGCACAGGTGGAGGCTCCATTGAAGCAGACAGGAAAGTAGAGCCTCGTCGCTTTGGCCCGGTCGTACAGAGCCGGATCGATTGACGAAGAAGAAGACTTTCCTTTCGTTCTTCGAGCCGACGAAGGGAACGGGACCGCCGAAATCCCAACCATAGAAGTTGAACCGATACCGGGGCCGCGTGAATCCCTTGTCGGATCCTCCTCTCGCGTTGTTGAAGAAGGTGTTCCGAAGATCGTGCCGTCGCTTTGCCCGAAAGCGATGGCGGAAAGCGATAGGGTGATTGCAGCAATCACCCAAAAACTGGCTGCTCTACCTGGTATTCTCATAAGCCCGTCCTCCCAGTCAGTTGTGAGTGGTCAGTAGCCCGTTGTCCGCTGTCAGTTCGATGGGTGGCTGTTGGCTCATGTGGAAGGGCGGCCTGTAGGCCGCCCTCGATAGGAGACTATTGATTCTCAGTTGACGTTCTTCGTTTCAGGAGCGGGAACGAATAATGACAAACGCGAAACGACAAACGCGAAACGATTCTAGAAGTAGAGCTTCAATGCGATCTGGATAAACCGCGGTGTGTAACCCGATCGCCCCGCGGTCACATCCAGGAATCCCCACCGATCAGGCGTGTACGACTGCCGCATGCGGTACAGCCTGAAACCTTCCAGAGTCGTAATATCCAGCGAGTTCGCGTTCAGCGAGAAGAAGCCCGGCGGCAGCGGGAAGTGAAAAAAGTCCGGGCGCAGCGAAGTCGTCCCGGCAATGCGGTTGCTTGTGACGATCGAATTGATCTGAGCCAGGGTCGCGACGCCTGCCGGGGTCGTTCTCACCGGCCGACCAGGCACGGCCGCTGCCCAGAGGTCGTAATCTCCGTTGCTCAACACTCCCTCGTTGGGGGCAGCGAAGATCTCCCCCGCATCCTCGAGTCTTCCAATCCTGAAGAACGGGTGGTTGAAGGCGTTGATAGCATCAATCCGCACTTGCAAGCGACGCTTCCCCTCGCCGTCAAGCGAGAAGTTCTTCTGGATCGACAGGTCAAGCAGGTGCTGCGTCGGCCCGCGAGCACCATCGAAAGTGCGAGGCGCGTTCCCGAGGCTTCCCTTCAAAGGCCGCATGAAAGCCGACGGGTTGAAATACGGCTCGCAATTCGTCCCAATGGGACAATTCGAAGTCCATAGCGGATTGATCAGGGGAACTCCGGGAACCAGATCCGGCCGGACAGCCCGTACGTTTCCTTCCACGCCTATTCTATTGTCGTCGCGGAGGAAGACTACCATCGGAAGGCCCCCCTGGATGCGACCGATCCCACTGAGGCTCCAACCTCCGATCAGCTTATCCACAAGCCGCGGTGCGTTTGAAAGGAGCGAGCGGCCGCGGCCGAAAGGCAGGTCGTACAAGAAGGAGGTGCTGAACGCATGCTTGATATCAAACAGTGAAACGGAGCGGTCTGCAGATCTCGGCGCTCCGTAATTCACATGGCCTATTGAGCGCACGTTCAAGTTCACAAACCTCACGTCTCCAGCATCCGAAGCATCGTCGATGCTCTTGGCGAAAGTGTAATTCACCGTATATGAAAGTCCCCGCGAGTGGCCCCGTCGGAGGCTGACCGTAGCAGCATTCCGAATGCTATTGGCCGAGGCGTTGAAAGCTTCATTCAGGCCCTCGAATCCAAGATACTTGGTGCCGAGATAGGCCGGCGAGAAGTTGACCAGAGCGCCGGTCGGGGTGCGGCGGCCTAGCGGGTCGTTCACATTCGGGTTGAGCGGATCGAGGCCGCGCGACCAGTAGCCTTCCGCCACGGACGACGGAACCTGATTGAGGTTTGTCGGAGCCAGAAAGAGATGGGTTCCCTTGCTGCCGTTATACGAGAGCTCGACAACAGTATTCTGTGACAGCTCATAGGCGAGCGCGGCGCTCCAACTCTGCACGTAAGGCACATGTGTATTCGACGAGATCGCGTTAGCGGCCGCGACCAGATTGATGCTGTTGAGATAGATGAGCCCGTCTTCGGGGATGTTGAGAAACTGATCGGGGGTTAGCGCTGTCAACACCGGCTTGTTACAGCAGAGTCGCGCGGCGAATCCGGGATTCTGCTCGCGATTGTCGAAAGTGCCGAAGGCCGTAGTGCCGGAAGCAAAATCCGGGCTCGGATTGCGATTCATCCCTGTGAGCGGCGCGTGAGCGAGGCCGTAGCCGCCGCGTACAACCAACACGTCGCGCTCCCGATTCAGACCGAATAGCTTCGGGGTCCAGGCCAATCCGAATCGCGGCTCGAAGTTCAGCTTCTCAACCGGGAATATGTATCGCGATCGTCCTCCTTTTCCGGAATACCCAAACGGAGGCACCAACGCGCTGGTAATCACCGTGCCGTCCGGCAACGTCACCGGCGCCGGCAGCGGGTACTCTTTTGCCAGCTCGGGCAAAAAGGCGCCCTGGTGATCGTACTTCTCGGTGCGGGGTAGAGTGAGTGAATAGCGTAAGCCGAGGTTCAGAGTGAGGTTCGGTTTCACCTTCCAGTCGTTCTGGGCGAAGGCAGCCGCCGAGTTCCACTGGTAGTAGTACGGAATCAAGATCTCCCGCAGTGTGGCCTGATTGTAGACGCCGAGCAGGAAGTGAGCGAACTCGATCCCTCCGTTGCCGGCAGCCTGGCCGTTACTGTTGCTGAGAGTTCGATTCCGGTTGAATTCATATCTGCCGCCCGACGCCCCGAAAAGCGGTATCGTCTTCAATCGTTGCTGGGTCAGATCGACGCCAAACTTCCAGCTCATGTTCCCCCGCACCCACGAAAGATTGTCTGATATGCCGTATGTGTGTTCCGCGTTCTCATTCTGCTGCGACTGACTGAACCCTATCGAGGCCGGGCCTGTCGCGAACTCAGGCAGGCCGCCGGGCGTTATGCTCGGGAGCCCGAGCTCTGTGGAGAAGTTCCGACCAGTCAACGCGTCAAACATCGGCGGAAGGTTGCGAGTGAATCTTCCAAACGTGTAATTGACGCGCAGCTCGTTGATCACTCTGGGCGAAAACAAATGCGTATCCGTTAACAAGACCTGCTTTGACCAGCTATAGTCCGTGCCTCCGGTATTGATTTCGTCTCTTCCCACCTGGAAGTCGCCGCGCCCGCGGTCACCACGGATCGGCACCTGTGTGTATCGGCCGCTGAGACGGTTCGAACCGGTGATCTGGTGGTCGAGCCGCACCGTCAAGCGCCTTTCCAGGTTCTTCACGAAATTCGGGATTACATAATTCCGCAAGTTCCCGTCCGAGAGAAAATACTCACCGGCCTTCGGTATGTACTTCAACAAACCCACGGATACGGAATCCAGCATGCTCGCAGGGATTCGGTTGCCGGGAAAGACCGGGAAACTCGCGCCCGCCGCCAGCGTGGCTCTCTGAAACTGATTACCGGTGACGACAAACTGGTTGTAGATGGTGGCGTCGCGAATCTGTGTCTGTAAGCCGAAACGCTCCGCGACATCGCGCGGGGCGTATCCTCCGTTGACCGCCACCACGTTGCTGAAGTCCCCGTTGAGCATGGCCTCCGTGGGCAACAACAGGGTTCCCTGCGTACCATCGAAGTAGTACCTGGGCTCGAACGCGACGAAAAAGAAAGTGCGGTCGTGCCCGTCGTATACCTTAGGCAGCCACACCGGCCCTCCCATGGTAAGTCCGAACTGGTGCTGCCGGCGATTGGACTCCGGCCGGTTGTTCGTGCTCGTCGTGAAGGGCGCCGCGTTCAGCGAGGGGTTGCGGTGGTACCAGTATAAGAGGCCATTGTACTTGTTGGTCCCCGACTTCGTGGTCATATTGATGACGCCGCCGCCGGTCTGCCCGTACTCGGCTGAAAAGTTGGAAGTCTGCACGGTAAACTCCTGGATGGTGTCGGGCGAAAATGTGACAAGCGCCCGGCCCAGCCCGACGCCGGTGTTTCTCGCGCCGTCGGCGAGTATTGCCGTGCTTCCCGCTCGACCACCGTTGACGTTGATGTTGAAACCAGGAGCAGGAATCTCACCGGAGCTCAGTTCCGGATCTTCAGTACCGGCAACACCGGAGACATTCCCAACCGTCAGCGCAAGGTCGAGGACACTGCGGTTGTTCAGGGGCATCTCTACGATCTGGCGCTCGGTGATGGTTTGACCCGAGGTGCCCGATTCCTTATTGAGCGGCAGTACGTCCGCGCCTGAAACCGTGATCACGTTCTCGATGCCGCCGGGTTCCAGTGTCACATTCACCGTCGCCGTGGTCGCCGTGTCTACCTTCACCCCTTCGACCATAGCCTTCTTGAACCCAGGTGCTTCCACCGCGATCTTGTATACCACCGGCTCGAGCGACGTGGCCGTGTACGATCCCGATTCGGAAGTCGTTAGCTTCGATACCTGATTCGTTCCAATGTTGGTGATGGTGACCGTCGCCCCGTGGATAACGGCTCCGGAAGGGTCGACCACCGTTCCGCTGATGCCTCCCCTGTTGGTCTGCCCGATGACGGCAACAGCCCAGAACAATACAATCGTGAGCGTCCTGATCTTGCGCATACACCTGTCTCCTTTCTTCTCTTTTCAAGAAGGTGATGTCGTGAACCCTGATCTGTGAGCGTGTTCTAGAGTACTGAGCGTGCAAGCCTCACAAGAGGCTTGCGGTGATACCGAAGTGCGAAAGCGTTACTGTGTTGTGTAACCGCCGTCTACAAGCAAGTGCGCTCCCGTGATGAAGGATGCCTCATCCGAAACGAGGAAGAGAATGGCCCAGGCGACCTCTCGCGGTTCGCCTATGCGGCCCAGCAGATTCTTCGATCCCTCGTGCGCAGTGAATTCTTCCAGCGTCTGGCCGACGCGCTCCATGTGATTACGCGAAGCCTGGGTGAGAATCGTGCCCGGACAAACACAGTTGACGCGAATCCCGAACGTTGCCAGGTCCATTGCCATATTGCGCGTCATCTGTACCAGGGCTCCTTTCGTCGCGCTGTAGGTGATGAATGAGGGTTGAGCAACAAAACTGGAGATCGAGCCGAGATTGACAATCGCACCGCCTCCGCCTTGCTTCATCGCCTCAGCGGCAAAGCGGCTCATCAAGGCTGTTCCGATCACATTCACGCCCAGCGCCCGTTCCCAATCGGCGACCGTGGCTTCGAGTCCTTTCAGCACAAAGGCGGCGGCGTTGTTGACGAGAATGTCGAGCCTGCCGAAGGCTTTGACGGCCCTCTCACAGACCGCTTGAGCGTGACTCTCAAGTGACACGTCGGTCAGCAAAGCCATTGCCTGGCCGCCCTGATCTCTGACTTGGGCTGCGGTCGCTGCGCCGGCTGCTTCATCAATGTCGGCGACAACCACCTTCGCGCCTTCTTCTGCAAACAGGATCGCCGTCGCCTGTCCGATGCCCGCGCCCCCGCCGGTCACGATGGCAACTTTGCCTTTCAAACGATCGCCCATCTTCGCTCACACTCCCAGGGGGAAAAGGAAATTCGAAATTCGAAATGCGAAATGAAATCCTGATTTCGCATTTCGCATTTCGCATTTCCGCGGCTCACTCCAGATGAAAGACCTCGTCGAGAGGAACGGCCACGGGACTGTCATCAGAGTTTGTCAGCATCAAGTCTTTCATATGCGACCACCAGCGGCGACACACGTCCGTCTCGGCGATCCGTTGCCACAACTGCTCGGATTCGATCTCCACGTAAGCGAACAACCTTTCACTCTCGCGATCCAGAAAGATCGAGTAGTTATCAGCGCCGTGTTGCTTCAGGACCTCTTGCAACTCCGGCCAGATCGGGTTGTGCCGCTTTTCGTACTCGTCCTGCCGCCCCGGCTTGAGCGTCATCAGAAATGCTTTTCGTGTCATGGCAGTGGTCATTTGTCATTTGTCACTTGTCATTCGTTATTCGTCATTTCAGCACTCCAGAGTTTGTGCCAATGACCATTGACAAACGACAACTTCACGCGATCTTGCCGCCCGGATACCGTTTGAGCTCATCAGGTTCGTAATGCGGGATGAAGATCTCCGGCTCGCGCTTGATGGGGCCGCACGTCACGTGGAACTCC
>JBGPFL010000079.1:0-10622 GCA_041483295.1 Blastocatellia bacterium
CCGGAGTCTGCGAGGGTCATCATCTTTTGACCGCCGCGATCAATTAACAAACCCGTTTCACGCGGGGGTCAGGCCCGCGATATTGCGATTCTCTGATTCCGCGTGTCAGGCCTGCGATATTGCGCTGCCAATGAAGGTGGCTGAGTAGGCCCTCGAGGTCCAGCAGGTGTCAGGCCCGCGATATTGCTCGACGTTGATCTTCGCCTTGTCGCAGTAGCGATTCTCTTCCGTCAACCAATGGAATCCCACACTCGATCAGTGCCGCTAGTCGGCTTGATGACTGCAGAATCCTTATCCCTCCTGGGGAACCAGATTGCGGCAGTCGCACTACCCATATTGGTCTTGCAGTTTACACACTCACCCATGGTTGCCGGAATCGCCGGCGCGGGCAACATAGTCCCGATCATATTGGCTGCGATTCTGGGAGGCAGAGCCATTGATAGATTCGGCGCGTGGAATATGAGCGTGGCCGCAGATCTGCTGAGCTTTTGTTCTGTTCTCGCCTTGCCGTTGGCGTTCATCTACCTCGATCAAGTCTCTCCATTCCTGATCTTCATGTTGGTATTCCTGGGAGCTCTGTTCGATCCGACAGGCATCTCGGCCAGACAAACGCTCGTGCCGGGCCTGGCAAAGTTGTCCGGCAAATCATTGGACAGAATCAATTCGTGCCGTGGAGGACTTGAAAACGGGGCCGATTTTATTGGTCCTGTTGTCGGCGTTGCTCTAATTGGTGTGGTTGGAACCATCAACACCTTCTTCATTGATGCCATCTCCTTTCTGCTCTGTGCCGGCATCTTCGCAACCACGGTACCAGGAGAGCGGCGGATACCGTCGATGAAGGATGCAGGCGCTGGATTGCTCGGCGTAACCTTCATATTCAAGCACCCGCAGCTCAGGCCCCTGGCAGTTGTAGGGATGATGGCAGGTTTTGTGATCCTGCCGTTCCTGGGCTTGCTCTTACCCGTGCTCGCTACTCAGAAATTCGGCAGCCCGACGTTGCTTGGCATCTGCCTATCAGCCTTTGGCTTGTCGGCAACCGTCGGTGCAATCTCTTTCTCACTGCTGTCCAGGAGATGTTCCCGTTCAGCGATCTACTATGGCGGGCTATTCATTACGGGAGGTTCTCTCATTCTCTGCGCGCTTGCCACTAATAAGTATGAGGTCATACTGTCTGCGGCTTTGGCTGGATTGTTGTTAGGCGCGGGCAATCCGTTACAGCAAACGATTCTGCAAGAAGAGACGCCGGGACCGATAGCGGGACAAGTATTCACGTCACTTACCGCGCTTCATTTTATTGGCGGGCCTCTCGGCCTGCTAGTGGCTGGCATTCTCACTCAGTTCACGAATGTTAAACTGGTGCTTCTGTCCGGAGGCGGCTTGCTGATAGTGCTGGCAATCTTCGGCTGGCATGGCCTGCCATTGCTGAGATCGAATCAGCATTCAACAGACAGACCCTAAAGAATAGCAGGAAGAGTCCCGGCGAAGGCTGCGTAGCGAGATGCACAAGGACTTGCAGTGCACCCACTCACAAGCCAACGCTTTACGCGCCAATTCCTTTCCTGTAATATTGGCGTTTCGTACAAGTGGTGGCGACCAGGATAGAGTCTACAGTGGAGTGGGTCCCTTTTCGCCCTTCCGAAAACGAGAGCGGAGGTTTTTAACATGCCAGTCGGGGATGCCCTGCGAAAGACAAAGCTGCGCGAACTTAGACCAACCGAGCCGCTCTGTCTGGATCGGCAAACCACTTTGTCCGGCGCCATCGAAGCGATGCGCAGCCAGAAGGCTTCGTGCGCCCTCGTCTGCGACAACCGCCGCATAGCCGGCATCCTGACCGAGCGCGATATCCTTAACAAGGTGGCCGGTGAGGCAGTTTCTTTTGATTCGCCGGTCGAGCACTTCATGACTCGTGATCCCAAGGTGCTCACCGCGGACGATTACCTCAGCGATGCGGTGCTTCTGATGGAGAGCGGCGACTACCGGCACGTGCCGATCGTGGACAGCGAGGGGCGTGTCGAAGGCATGATCTCGATTCATAACATCATAGATCTGCTCGCCGAGATCTTCCCGGAGGAGGTGTTGAACCTCCCGCCCCGCACGAATCAGTATATGACGACTCGGGAAGGCGGATAACGCAATAATACGGATCGCGGATTGGCGATTGCGATTTGGAACGTCTGTAGGCAATCCGAAATCCACAATCCAAATTTCTGTAGGGGGAATATGGAATCGACGACGATCCTCAACAATGTAGAAGACAGGCACATTGAGGAGCTTGAAACCGTAACCATACGCTTCGCCGGCGACTCCGGCGATGGTATGCAGCTCACAGGCACTCAGTTCAGCGACACCTCGGCAATGGTCGGCAACGACATCTCCACGCTGCCCGACTTTCCGGCTGAGATCCGCGCGCCGGCAGGATCACTTCCCGGCGTCTCCGGATTTCAATTGAATTTTTCGAGCCACGACATTCGGACTCCGGGCGACTCGCCCGACGTTCTGGTCGCGATGAATCCTGCCGCCCTCAAAGTCAACCTGGCGGACCTGGAAGACGGCGGCATACTGATCGTCAACACCGATGCCTTCAGCGAGAACAACCTCAAGAAAGCGGGCTACCCCGTGAGTCCGCTCGAGGACGGAAGCCTTCAACACTATCGCGTCTTCAAACTGCCGATCACTACGCTGAACCGGGCAGCCCTTCGCGAAGAGGTGAAATTGCCGTCGAAAGAGATCGACCGCTGCAAGAACTTTTGGGCGCTGGGGCTGATGTACTGGCTTTATGACAGGCCGCTCGAGCCGACGATGAAATGGATCGAATCCAAGTTCCGTAAGAATGCCGAAGTAATGAAGGCAAACGCCACCGCACTTCGCGCCGGGTTCGCATACGCTGAGGCGGCCGAGATATTCACGACCCATTACCGCGTCAAGCGGGCCATAATCACGCCCGGCCGCTATCGCAAGATCACCGGCAATGAAGCGACCGCGCTCGGCTTTGTCGCAGCCTCGGTGCTGGCCGGCAGGCCGCTCTTCTATGCCAGCTATCCGATCACACCCGCGTCGGACATTCTGCACGAGCTGGCGGCGCGGAAGAATTTCGGAGTCAAGACTTTTCAGGCCGAGGACGAGATTGCAGCCGTCTGCGCCGCGATCGGAGCCTCGTTCACCGGACACCTCGGACTCACAGGCACCAGCGGCCCGGGCCTGGCGTTGAAGTCGGAAGCTATCGGGCTGGCGGTTATGACCGAGTTGCCACTGGTGGTTATCGACGTGCAGCGCGGCGGACCCTCGACCGGGCTGCCGACCAAGACCGAACAGGCTGATCTACTGCAAGCCATGTTCGGCCGCAACGGCGAGTGCCCTGTCGCAGTGATAGCGCCGGCGACTCCGGCAGACTGCTTCGATATGGCGATCGAAGCCTTTCGAATCGCGACGAAGCATATGTTGCCCGTAATCTATCTGTCGGATGGGTATCTGGCTAATGGCGCGGAGCCGTGGAGATTACCTACCATCGACCAGTTGCCCAGATTCGACGTGAAGTTCCGCACGGAACCCAATGGTTTCCAGGCCTACGACCGCGATCCTGACACGCTGGCGCGGCCCTGGGCTATTCCAGGAACCCCTGGCCTCGAACACCGGATTGGGGGCATCGAGAAACAGGACATCACGGGCAATGTCTCGTACGACCCCGAAAACCACATGCACATGGTCCAAACCCGTGCTGCGAAAGTCGCTCTGATAGCCAATGACATTCCGGAGCTGGAGATCTTTGGCGCGTCTGAAGGAAGGTTGCTGGTGGTCGGCTGGGGATCGACCCACGGCTCAATAACATCGGCGGTGGAGGAGATGCAGAACCAGGGCAAGGCCGTCTCGAGTGTGCACCTGCGACACCTGAATCCATTCCCCAGGAACCTTGGAGAAATACTGGGACGCTTTGACCGGGTGCTGGTTCCGGAACTGAATATGGGTCAGCTTGCCATGCTGCTGCGATCTCGCTTCCTGGTGCCGGCGATCTCGTTCCCTAAGGTGAAGGGCAAACCCTTCAAGATCAGCGAACTCACAGCAAAGATGGACGAACTATACGAAGACTAGGATTGAAGGCTCCCAATCTGAGGTCCACCCTCTGAACTGGAAGGAAACAAATAAATATGAGCACTAATGTGAACACAGATCCGACTGGAGGGAACGGGCAGACGCCTCCAGTGAAGCTGACGAGAAAGGACTTCGTTTCAGACCAGGAGGTCCGATGGTGTCCGGGCTGCGGCGACTATGCGATACTCGCCCAGGTTCAGAAGGTGATGCCCGAGCTTGGGATCAAGCGGGAGAACACGGTCTTCGTGTCGGGTATAGGCTGTTCGAGCCGCTTCCCGTACTACATGAACACCTACGGGTTTCACACAATACACGGCCGCGCTCCTGCCGTTGCGACGGGGATCAAGGCCTCCAACCCGGAGCTTTCAGTGTGGGTGATTACCGGGGATGGAGATGCGCTTTCAATCGGCGGCAACCATCTGATCCACTCCATCCGCCGCAACCTGGACATCAACATCGTTCTGTTCAACAACCGGATTTACGGACTGACGAAAGGCCAGTATTCGCCGACTTCGGAATTCGGAAAGAGAACCAAGTCTGCGCCGTTTGGGGTAATCGACTACCCGCTCAATCCGCTGTCGATTGCGCTGGCAGCAGAGGCAACGTTCGTAGCCCGGTCTGTCGATACGGTCACCACGCACCTGCAGATGGTTGTAGAGCGCGCAATGCGGCATAAGGGCGTGTCGTTCGTCGAGGTCTATCAGAACTGCAACATCTTCAATGACGCGGCCTTCGACATGTTCACCACTCGCGACGTCCGAGAAGACCGGTTGATCGAGTTGGAGCACGGCAAGCCGCTGGTCTTCGGCAAAGAACGCAATCGCGGCGTTCGCATGCGGGCCGACATGCATCTGGAGGTCGTCAACCTCGGCGATGGTGTGAGCGAATCAGACCTTATCGTTCACAACGAGAAGGCGCCCGACTCGTATCTGGCCTACATGCTGGCTCGAATGGAGTATCCGGATTATCCGGTGCCGATCGGCATCTTCCGAGACATCGAGAAGCCGACCTACGAGGACATGTTGGCCGAACAGATCTCCTCAGCGGTGCAGAAGATGGGACCCGGGGACCTTCAAAAGCTGATCAACGGCCCCGACACGTGGGTGATCGATTAGGAACGTTCCTCGTTTCTCGTTTCCCCTACCGGTAAGACGCGATGAACGAGAAACGCTAAACGAGAAACGAGAAACGAGTCTTTATGATTTGTCCGAGATGCGGCCACAACAATTTCGAGGGTGCGGATCGATGCGCCAACTGCATCGAGCCGCTCCGCGATCGAGATGTTCCTCAACCCACTGCGGGGTTTCAAAGTCTCTTGATGGAAGAGCCTATTAGCGCGGTCGCCGGCCATCAACCGATAGTCGTCACTCCTGAGACATCCGTAGGCGAGGCAGTGCGCTTGATGAAGCAGCGCCGCATAGGGTGCGTTCTCGTGGTCTCGGGCGGCAAACTGGCCGGCATATTCACCGAGCGGGATCTGTTGCTGAAGCTCATCGGAACAGACGATGCGCTCGACGCGTTGTACCTTAGAGACTACATGACTCCCGGACCGGAAACCGTTGAAGGAGGCGACTCGCTCAGGATCGCGCTCAACAAGATGTCCGTCGGGGGCTTCAGACACATTCCGGTAGTCGCCGAAGGCCAGGTGACGGGGCTCGTGACGGCGAAAGACGCGCTGAAGTATCTCGCACGAGAAGCGTTGAAGAAGTGATTCGTGATGCGTGATACTGATTCGTGATCCGTGATTCGTGATCCGTCACGCATCACGAGTCACGCATCACTCCTCACGCATCACGCATAACGACTGGCATCCTTCGCGCCGGGCATTGTATAGTCTTTTCAGCGACGCAAGAACCTACGGAATCGGAACAGGCCCCTTGATCGGCCCCTTGATCTGTGATGACAACGACAATGACGAAAGCAGGAGCAAAGTCAGGTGATGAGATACCGTTCACTTCTCTTCCCCATCCTATTTCTGCTACCCGCTTCTATCATAGCGAGCAGGGCAGACGACTCGCCTCACGACACCCTTTCAAACACAAACTCAAAAGGTGAGGTCCGACGCTGGGAAGTAACAGGTCCCTGGGGCGGCGACGTCCGGGCGCTGGTCGCTTCTCCGGACAACGCGGACCTTCTCTATCTCGGAACCAGCGACGGCCAGATCTTTCGATCCAGCAACGGCGCCCAGATCTGGCAGAGGCTCAAACCTGGACTGGACAAACGCGGACTCTCAATAGATAACCTGGCCATCGACCCTCAGAATACAAAGGTGATCTATGCCGCAGCCTGGACCGTGGCTCAGGGGTCAGGAGAGGAAGGCGGAGTATTCAAGAGCGAAGACGGCGGCGAGAAATGGACCCTGCTCTCGGCGACAAAAGGATTGACCCTCCTGTCCCTGGCGCTTGCCCCGTCCGACTCCAGCATCGTGCTTGCCGGAGCGAAGAGCGGCCTCTTCCGCTCGGTTGATTCGGGCAAGAATTGGGAGCGCATATCGCCTGAGGGCCACGCCGAGATCCGCAACATTAACTCGATAGCTATCGATCCCAGGGATCCGAACATCATCTACCTGGGCACTCACCATCTCCCGTGGAAGACGACCGATGGCGGCGCTAACTGGAAATCCATAGGCTATCAGACGGGCCTGATCGATGACTCGGACATAATGGGTATCTGCGTAAGCCCGTCGAATCCGAACATCCTTCACATCAATGCGTGCAGCGGAATCTACCGCTCGGTAGCCTCGGGCGAGAAGTGGGCCAAGCTGCCCGGTATCCCCTTTAGCGCACGCAGAACCTACGCGTTACTCCCTCATCCGACCGAGCCGAACGTGATATTCGCCGGCACCAGCGAAGGTCTCTATCGCTCAAATGATGGCGGAAAGAACTGGAAGCTCCGCACCTCGAAGGCGGTCGTCATTCGCGCGATAGTCGTACATCCGGACCAGCCCAAGAGAGTGTTGATTGCCACCGACGACTTCGGCGTTCGGGTCTCGGATAACCTGGGGGACGACTTCACCGACGCTAACACCGGGTTCACCCACCGTCACATCCTTGCGATCATGCCGGACGCCAATGAGCGAGGCCGGGTTCTCGCGAGCGTTTACCACGACGGGAGCGCAGGCAGCGTCTTTCTCTCTTCTGACGGGGGTGAGAACTGGCAGCCATCCTCGAACGGTCTCGGCGCCCGCGATGTGTTCGCTCTTTTTCAGATGAATGACGACCCCAGTGTGGTCTACGCCGGAACCAACTATGGCGTATACCGCTCGAATGATCGCGGCGCGAACTGGGCTTTCGTCGGCGTCGCCGAGAAAGCGGCCCCGGTAAAGAAGCCGGCCCCTGCCCGGGCCGCACCCAGGAAGCGTGCCAGCGCCCCCTCGACTGTCGGCCGCTATGGAGCGGTTCCGGCGCAACGGAGATCTTCGCACTCCACATCGAAGCGGAAATCCACGACAGCCAGGACGACTGCGCCTTCTCAAAAGAGGAAGCCCGCGCCGAAGGTGGCCGACACCGCCGGCTCACAGTTTTCAACTCTTACCAAGCAGGTCGACGATATAACCAGCTTCGTGAACAGCGAGGGGCACAGAGGCCTGATGGCTGCAGCCATCGATGGTTTGTATCGCACCTTCGACGAGACGAAAGGATGGGCGAAGGTTTCAATCCCCGGCTACGATCAGGACAGTCGCGTCTACTCAGTGGCAACCCATCGCGAAATGCCCAACAGGATCCTGATCGGAACGCGGCAGGGACTGTTCGCTTCGTTCGATGGGGGAAGCACCTGGGAGCACGTCGAGCGCGGCCCAAGCGACATGACCGTCAAGTCGATAGCCATAAGCCCACGTGATCCCTACGTGATCTTGCTGGGCACCAACCAGTTTGTCTTTCGCTCTACTAACGGCGGGCGCACCTGGTCAAAACGGGGCGGCGGATTGCCCTCCGGCGATTTCACCTCCGCGGTGATCAACCCCGACAACCCCGACGAGATGCTTGTGGCAGAATACCAGCACGGCGGAGTTTATCTCTCGACAGATAGGGGCAGCTCGTGGGAGCGGATCGACCGGGGAGAATTGCCGAGCAATCGCGTTTGGGCCATCGCGTTTGATCCCTTCGACCGCAATCGCGCGTATGCAGGTAGTTTTTCGAGCGGCGTCTACGTCTTGACTATTCAAAGCAGCGGACCAGTCAATAGTAGTCATTAGTCCGTTGTCCGTTGTCCGTTGTCAGTCGTCAGTTGTAGTTGGTCCTCTTAGCGTTCGTTCGGCACCGTCTCACAAGTGACAACTGACCGCTTTTGATCACATGACAAGTGACCACCGACAACGGACAACGGATAACTGACGACTGACAAATTACCAATATGAAAATACATGAATATCAAGGAAAGCAGCTCCTTGCTAAGTACGGAGTGACGGTGCCTCGGGGTCAGGTTGTGAATTCCGCTGACGAAGCGCCGGCCATCGTCGAACGACTCGGCCTTCCCGTGGTAATCAAGGATCAGATCCACGCCGGGGGCCGAGGCAAAGGCGGCGGGGTGAAGCTGGCCCGCACCGCCGATGAGGCCGTCGAGCTGACCAGAAAGATCCTGGGCATGAAGCTGGTTACTCATCAGACCGGTCCGGAAGGGCGCGAGGTCCACCGCGTTCTGATCGAAGAAGGCTTGAAGATAAAACGGGAATTCTATCTCGGCATCGTGCTCGACCGGGCGATATCGCGGCTGGTCTTTATGGCTTCGTCGGCCGGCGGAATGGACATCGAAGAGGTCGCCGCTCACGAGCCGGAGAAGATTCTCAAGGAACCGATCGACCCGGCGGTCGGTCTCACAGCTTTCCAGGCGCGCAAGCTGGCCTTCGGCATCGGCCTTCCGAGCGAAGTCGTGAATAAGGCCGTCAAGTTCATGACGGCGCTGTATCGGGCCTATGTCGACATGGACGCGTCGCTGGCAGAGATCAATCCGTTTCTTCTGACCGAAGACGGAGAGTTGTATGCCCTCGACGTGAAGCTCAACTTCGACGACAACGCTCTATTCCGGCACAAAGAGTTCGCCGACCTTCGAGACTTGAACGAAGAAGACCCGCTCGAGATAGAAGCGTCAAAGTTCGATCTGAACTACATCAAGCTCGACGGCACCATCGGGTGCATGGTGAACGGCGCGGGCCTGGCAATGGCCACGATGGACATCATCAAGCTTGCGGGCGGCGCGCCGGCGAACTTCCTGGACGTCGGCGGCGGGGCTTCGCAGGAGCGAGTAGAGAACGCGTTCAGGATACTGCTCTCGGACTCGAACGTCCGTGCGGTGTTGATCAACATCTTTGGCGGGATCGTGCGGACGGACATGGTGGCGACGGGCGTAGTCGAGGCGGCGCGCAAGATCGGAGTTAAAGTGCCGGTCGTTGTGAGGCTCGAAGGTACTAACGTAGAGCGTGGCCGCGAAGTCATCGAGCAGAGCGGACTTGGTTTCGTGGCGGCAACCGGTATGAAAGACGCCGCGGAGAAGGTCGTCGCAGCCGCGCGATGAGAGAACCAAAGAGGCGCCGGTGTCTTCGTGACTGATTCATTCTTCATCCCGCGCCGTCTGGTTCCGGTTCGATAGAATGGCTTTCAGCAGCTCGTCCGGATGCCTTGAGCCAATGAACACGGGACCGCCGAGCTTCAAGCCTGATCAGGACGCCAAATCTCCACCACAGCTCATACTTTGCTATCCTCAGACCGGCATCATTGTGCGCCGCAGAAGTTCACAATTCGGTCGATAACCTCTCCGACAATGCGGTCCGGTGTCGAAGCTCCGGCCGTTATCCCCAACGTCACCTCTCCGTCAGGCAGCCATCCATCGGTGAAGATCTCCTCGATCCCCCCGAGCGGCTTGTGGCGTATTTGAGAGGCTGAAATGATGCAGCTTGCGTCGCAGATGTGATATGCGGACTTGTGCAGACTGGATATCTCGTAAAGGTGGGTCGTGTTGCTGCTGTTATAGCCGCCGATCACGATCATGAGGTTGATGTCCTCGCGCACGAGCTTGTTGACCGCGTCCTGCCGGTCCTGGGTGGCCGTGCAGATCGTGTCGAAGTGGCGGAACTGGTCGGCTATGGCCGCGTTGCCAAATCGCCGCTCGATGGCTTCGCGGAACATATCGGCGATTTCGAGTGACTCGCTGCTGAGCATCGTCGTTTGGTTGGCAAGTCCCAGGCGGCGCAGGTCCGCGTCAGGATCGAAGTCCTCAGAACAGGCCTCCCCGAACTTCCGCATGAACTCGAGTCTGTCTCCGCCCTCGACTATGTAGCTACACACGTGAGCGGCTTCCTCTTTATCCAGCACTATCAGATACTTTCCGCCCTCATACTTCGTGGCCTGCGAGCTCGTCGCGCGAGTCTCTTCGTGCAGGTGCTTGCCGTGGATTATGGAGGTGAACCCCTCGCTGGCATATCGGTCGACGCGCTTCCACACTGCCACCACTGAACCGCAAGTCGTATCGACAACCATGCACCCCTTCTCCTGCAGATCGCGGTACTCTCCGACCGGCGCTCCAAAGGCGGGGACCATCAC
>JBGPFL010000080.1:0-10514 GCA_041483295.1 Blastocatellia bacterium
GTCTCTCCGGATCAAAGAGTCTCCTGCCTGGAACGCGCCTGATCTCCGAGATCGCAATTATCCTCGCTTCCCCTTTGTAAAGTCGGATTCTCATTGGCTCTAGTGCCCTGGTTTTCTCGCTCGAATTCGTCGCTTCTCAAGAATCGGCGTCTCTGGGAAGTCGCTCTGAGCGGCGTCGATCTCGAAACCCGAAAAGGAATAAAGTAAGCCTGACCCCATTACGTTTCGCCGTGTTGATGTTCATGCACACACGAGCACGCTCGACCGGATGGCAAATCGACTGGTAGACTTCTGCCGCAATTTTGGGTCGGCGTGCGCAGGTGATCCTTCGGCCGGATAGCGGAGAAGACCATGGGAAACTCAAACTTCCGCAGGAGTCTTATTCGGAAAGCCGTGGCTTGCGTGCTGCTGACACAACTCGCCGCGCTGTGCCCGGCTCAGGCGAAGAAGAGCGGAAGCCCTGAAGAGAATCCTCCTCGGAACATCATTCGACTGACTGCGTTCGGCGAGCGCGCCGTATGGTCCCCCGACGGCAAGCGCATCGCCTTCATGAGCAAGAGCTACGGAGACGCATTTGAGATCGACGTGAAGACCAGGTTGATCCGTTTGCTGACGGGCCATTTCCATCACGAAGGGTTTCTGAGAGTACATTATCTGTCCAACGGCGACCTCTACTTGATCGGTGCGAGGAAGTACACCGACGTTGGGACGACGCGGCGGCGAGATCAGGAGATGTGGTTGATGAAGGCTGATTTGAAAACGCCGCCGCTCCCGCTTGAGCACAAGATAAGCGAAGGAGTGGCCGTTTCGCGCACGCGCATGAAGATCGCCTGGTCCAACACGAATGATCAGTACCCCGACCTGCTGGCTCCCGGCGAGTCGGTCCTGTACACCGCAGATGTCATTTACAAAGATGGTGGCCCGATACTGGTCAACAAGAAAGAAGTAATCAAGAGCAGATCGCGGGAATGCACCCTTGAAGCTCAGGACTTTCGGAACGACGATACTGAACTCATATACACGTGCTATCGCGCTCCGCATTACGCCGATGTGATGGGGGTTGACCTTCACACAGGCAAGACCACTACGTACCGGAAGATCGCAAACGAGTACAACGAGGTCGAGGGCATTCTGCCTGATGGGAGATGGACCCTTGTGGAGTCGAGTCGCGATCAAGGGCCGGATCATCAGGACTCGATGCACATAGACCTCTGGAAACTGAAGCTCGAGCCAAACAGCGCGGAGTTTGTTCGGATGACCCGTTGGGGAGATTACGAAGGGTATAAAGCCTCGAACCCGGCGGTGAGTCCGGACGGGAAGTGGTTTGCCTTTCAATCAGCGCGCACGAACGAACCAGCGGGCGTAGGACACGGCATCTTTCTATTTGGACTGAGATAGCAAGAACAGAGGTCGAGGTCTCTTATATGCCTAGTAGGCAGGTGCAGTGTCTTTGTTTGTCGGTTATCTTGTTTGGCCTTGCGGGAAAGGTTTTTGTTGGCGCACAGAACACCGTTAGCCGCCCCGGAGTGCCGGCAGCCAAAGACGCCGACCACGAAATCACCAGGGAGCGGTCGCCCGAAATACTCAATCTGATTACCATCGTGCAGTGGTCTCCGCCAGAGTTTGCGGCAGACATGCTGATCACCATAGCCGATTCCACGAAGGTGACGGAAGCTGATTGGAAGAAGAAACTCCTCCAGGAAGCTTTCCATGTGGCGACGGACTGTCAGTATCGAATACCTCAAAGGGCCGTCGGGCCATATCCAACCGACACGCGGGCTGGATATCTGGCGCAGGCCTTTCTTCTCAAGCTGGACACCCTATCACTTCAGTGTCGGGCCATTCAATCGATGCTGCCCCTGGATAAGGGGAAGGCGCGGCAGTTGTTTAGCGAAGTCGAGAAATTCAAGTTTCCTGCTCTGAGCTGCGGGGATGGGCTCGTCTATGAAGTCTCGGACTTCTACAAGACCGCAGGAAAGCTGTTCAAGGAGGCTTTCAGCTCGGAGGAAGTGCGAAGAGGCGACCACATCCGTTTTCTGGAATCTTTGATCGAGGATATTTCCGCACCATTACAGATTGTGCCCGTCGCAAATCTAATACGCTCGCTTGAAATGTCTCGTGCTCAGCGGGAGAGTGCGGTTGCCGAGTTTGCGGCGAGGTTGGCAAAGGTCTCCGGGGATGATCGGTCATTTTCCAGCTCGATGTACTCTGTAGGCGATGAAATGGGGCGCCTGGTGCACGCCTGTAATGAGCAATCTGTCACTACCAGCGAGTTGATAAGAGCACTGCGGGCGTACTATGTGCGCCATTTCGGTTCGAGCCGCTGCTCAGACACGCTTCGCAATACCGGTGATACAGGACTGCTGCCCCGCGAGGTCAATGAGTTTAACGCCAGGGTTCGAGCGCTTGGCGAAAAGAAGATTTCCGAGATCGGCGCTGATGAAGCCAAGCCATCAAAGATCGAGGGCAAGGTTGACGTGCATTTCTACTGGGAGTCGGCTGAAGCGGAAAAGCTAATGCGGGACTTTAAGCAGCTGAGGTTTGGTTCGGGACGCAAGCCTCTCACCTTTGCGGAAATGGACACCCTTCAGTGGAAGTTATCTCTCAGGGAATTCCTCACCCGGTTATCGAACTGGCGGCAAGAAGACGAAAAAGATTCGGCGGAGGATTATTACCACCAGAAATGCAATCTGTTTGAAGCCCTGCTGAGTACCTTGCCCATAGGGCCAGAAAGAGATGACGTCAACAGACAGTTTGTTAACCTCCTGTGCGAGTTTGACGTGAAGCGTGCCGGTCGAATCGAATGGTTCTGGCACGCAAAGAGGCTGCTTCCTAGGATGTTCGGTCAAGCAGGTGGAGAGGAAAGCGCAAAGGTGAGAGCTCTGTTAGAGTCGTCAAGCAATACCGTACTGTACGCATACGCCCAGGTTTGGAAAACGCTCTTGAGTCAGGCACCTTTGAAGGCAAACGCCAGCCTCCCACCCAGTGGAAAACCTTAGGTCTCATTCTCTTTACGGCTGAAGCGGCGCACTCGCAATCCTGCAGGATTACGAAAGCACTAAGGTCGATTTATTGGGGGGCCAGGCCTGCTTTTTGCCATTCGCTTGCTCTCGTCGGGCGTGAGCACCTTGCACAGCCTACCCGCTGCCCAGATGCTTCAAGAACCAGTCGGCTGCCGCGTTGGCCGCTGCTTCGAACCCCGCGCCGCCAACAATCTGCATCCGAGTAGCGGGGACGCTCACGACGTTGGTCGGTCCTTTCAGGAGCTTCGAGGCGGCGGTGGCGTTGCTCTCGTTGTTGACGGTGCTCTCTTTGTCGGTGATCACGAATAGTACAGCCGTTGTCTGCGGAATCTGCTCGACGTACCAGAATGGATGGTACTCGGCCAGTGCCACCCTTGTCTCCAGGTTGCCCCACACACCCGCGGCAGCGTTCGAGGATGACGGCTGGCCCATGCGTGCTCGCTTCTGCTCGGCCTGAAGCAACTCGCCCGTCGGCGCGGAAGCCTTCTTTGGTGCATCCTTGCCCTCGATCACCGGCGCATAAGCGACCGCGGCTTTGATGCGCGCATCGGTCGCCGCGATGACGATGACGTGTCCTCCCGCCATGCCTGCGCCCCACACGCCGACTCGCGCGCGATCGACGCCCTGCTCGCCCTGCAGATAGTAGAGCGCGTTGCGGATGTCGAGAATCTGGTGTTGAGGAATGAGCCGCCTGCGCAGGATGCGCACTCTGGAGGTCATCTGCGAAAAGCGAAGACGATCGTCGGTCTTCACTGGTTCTACCGTTTGGAGGAACCCGCCGCTCTTACCCCAGCCGCGATAGTCGATGACCATCGATACCAAACCGCGCGAGGCAAAACGCGCGGCGTATTGCTCGATAGACCCGGCCGTCTCGCCCCAACCCGGCGCGAGCACCACGGCCGGCGCCTTGCTTTCAGCCGAGAAACCCTTCGGCGTGAAGACTCTCCCGTAGCACTGAATGCCTTCACTGTAGAAGTGAACGTCTTTCGTGGCGACGCCCTCGGGAAGCGGAGCGGTCGTGCTCGACGCCCGACTGTGCCGAGGCGGCGTCGCGTGTGTTTGCGAGTCGGCGGGCATCGGAAGAGACCCTATCAGGGCGCCCGCGACGAGGACCGCGGCTAATGCAGGTTTCATGTGTACGTTGCTCCTTCTCCAATCTGCCATCGTCAGTTCTCGCTTACTTCCTCTGCGCAGCCTTTGAGTTCTCTGCGCCTCCCCGGTGAAGTGTGGTGCCGCCACCAAGTGCTCGCCGCCGCGGTCATTCAGGCTAGTGTGCTTCATCCGTTCCCAGATACTTCAAGAACCAGTCGGCGGCCAGCGTGGATCCCACTTCGAAGGCCGCGTGGGAGTACATCTGGAAGTGTGTAACGTATGGCACCTCCGCAACCTGGGATGTTCCCTTGAATGCCTTTGACGCCGCGTAAGGCCCGGTTGGCGCGCGAGGTGGAAGCAGCTCGTCCTTCTCGGCGGGAATCCACAGGATACTGGTTGTTTGAGGGATGCGGTCGAGCATCGCCCCTGGGCGAAACTCGCGGTTCAACTGGTTGCTCCACATATCGATCTTGCTGCGAAACGAGAAGCCGCCATCGACCTCGGCGCCCTGTCCGGTGCGCGCTCGCTTGATGCCGTCCTCGAGCATCTGCGGAGGCACGGGTACGGGACCACTTGCATTGAGTCCGCCGGCTGCGCCCACCTGCGCGACGACAGCCTTGACGCGCGAGTCCAGCGCGGCCACCATCAGGACCACGCTTGCGCCGTTGCTCGATCCCCAGACGCCGATTCGCTCGGGGTCCACGCCAGGTTCTCCCTGCAGGTATGACACGGCCGATCGAAAGTCTTCCGTCTCGCGAAAGTTGTTGAGGATCGTCCGCTTGATCTGGATGCGCGCGTCCCTCTCCCATATCGCGCGCTCGTCGGTGGTCGTGTCCGGTTCGAGCAGTAGAACGTCGCCGCCGCTGTAACCGTAGGTGCGATAGTCGATTGCCATCGCCACCAGTCCACGTTCGGCAAAACGCGCCGCGTACTTCTCGATGCCGACCGCCTGGGCATTGATGCCGTGCCCGACCACAACGCCGGGCCACTTCACGCGAGTGCTGAATCCTCTCGGGAAGAAGAGTCTCCCGTAGCATGGCGTCCCATCGGAATAGAAGGTGATCTGCCGCGTGGTTACCCCTTCGGGCAAACTGAACAGCCAGTCTTGAGGCTGGGTCCCTCGCTCGCGCTTCATTTCCGGATCGGTGGCCTGCTTCTGCAGCTCCGTCCGATATTTTTCGATGACGTCGGTGTTGATTTGCGCAGGCGCCGCCACCACGGCCATCCCGAATACAAAGGCAGTTCCGAAGAGCATGCTTCCAAGGCGCAAACCTAGCATCATAGCGATTCTCCTGTACAAATTGAGCGCGCCATCGCCCGCCCGCTCATTTACCATCCACCGTGAAAGCGAGTAGCAGGTTGCCTGGCTGGCCGATGAGCCGGCCATAGCCCGAGTTCGTGTAGAGCACGCCATTGACGACCACCGGCCCCCCGCCATCCAGAGTGCCGCCCTTCGCCTGCATGCCATTGACGCCGTCGTAGGGCTGAGCTGCCGTATCGAAGTCCCAGATGATCGTCCCGTCTTTGGTAGCGTAGGCGCGCAGGTGTCCGTCCGCTGTGCCGGAGAAAACGACTCCCGGGATGAGTGTCGCGGCGGCCGATTGAGAGTTGTTGCACCTTGAAGTTCCCCAACTGCATTTCGCGGGGGCCGCGGGGACATGCCAGAGGCGCTCTCCGGTGGCAATCTTCAGAGCAGTCAACCCGGGCTTGCGAGCCGCCCCGCCGACGTCTGCAACGGGTACATAGACATTCTCCCGGTCGGCGGCGAATCCCCACTCGATGCCGCCGAGCGCGCCGCCGTTACCTACCTTGACCTCCCACAATTTCTTGCCGCCGTTGTCGGGGTCGAGCGCATAGATCACGCCCGACTTCTGCCCAGCCAGGATCACCTGCTTACCGCCCGGCAGCGTGCGCAGGATCGGAGAGCTGCCGAAGTCGTAATCAGGGCCTGCTTCTTCGGGGCAGTTGCCCACGCCCGGCTGGCGGCAGCCGACCAGGAAATTGTCTTTGGGAGTCACCTGCATCGCCCATTTGAGTTTACCCGTCTCCAGATCGAACGCCATGATCGCATCCGAGTGGCCGGTTGGAGCATCGGTGTACGAGTTGCCGGTGGCTGCGTAGATCACGCCGCGCTTCAGGTCAAGGGTCGGAGCCGACCAGACTGCGCCTCCGGCGGGCCCATACATCTGCGTCCCGGTGGAATTCTTCTTGAATCGTTTGGGCTCATCCTGGACGGTGAAACTCTTCCAGACGATCTTTCCGGTGTAAGCATCGAGCGCCACGATGCTGCCGCGGAATTTGCAGCACTCGTACTTGGAATCGCGTCCGGCAGTCTCTTCAAACGAGGAGACCGGCACATAGAGCCGGTTTCGATAGAGCACTGGAGATCCGGTGATACGCGACAGAAGGTGATCTTCGACCTTCGTCTTCCAGAGTAGCTTGCCGGTCGCAGCATCAACCGACTGCACAGTTGATTTCTCGTCCCCGAAATAGAGCGCGACTTTAGCCGGCGACCCGGCGGGCAGGGGGCCAACGCTGATGGCGGCGCGCACTGCCGCTCCCGCATTCATCGTCCAATACGTACATCCAGTTTGCGCATTCAGGCAATAGATCACCCCGACTTCAGTTGTGAGGTAGAGGCAGTCGCCGATGATCGTCGGCTCGCCGGTCGCCATCGGTCCCGGATGTGCGAAGGCCCACTTGACCTTCAGCCTCGGCACATCTTCAGGCTTGATCCCAGGTTTGGGCTGGTAGCGAGAGTTATCGAGATCGCGGCCCCACCCGTTCCATTGCGGGCCATTCAGGTTAACCGGCCCGGGACTGGCTTTGCAGAGGTTCGTCCGGAGGTTTGTCTGAATGGGTGCGCCGGGCTGTTTGCCGGTGAGGTGGACGGCGAGGGCGGTAATCTGCGCGGCGCTGAGACCGGCAGCCTGTTGTTTCATCGCGCCCGTAGTCAGGGTCTGGACCACATCTTCCGCCGAGCGCCTCCGGATCAGAAATAGAGGTGGGATGCGATCCTGCGGGTTGTCGTGGCACATCGCGCAGCGTTGCTTGTAGAGAGCTTCTCCTTCGGGAGAGGCGGCGGCCGCTTGTTGGTAGGGATCAGCCGGGAAGGGAAGAGCGGCGCTGCCCACCGACGACAGAGAGATCAGTATTGAGAACAGGCCTACAGAGAACAAGATCCCCAAGAGTGTTTTGACTGGCGCCTTCATTGGCCTCTCCTGACTAAACGGTCGTTCAAACAAGCGAGAACTCTTTGCTACATCCGAGTAGTTCGCCCAATCGTGCGTCGTTCGTGAAGCGCCTCCTTCTCGCACAACCGCTTCACGGCGACACTCGCCAACTTCTATTCATCACGTAGATCCCACGTTCAAACAGAGCACGGTCACCAAAAACAGGGAACGTGTCGAGGATTCTGCCAACGATGCGGGCGTCTTTCAAGGCGATTTCGAGCCACTATTGCCCGGCACCGACATGACGGAGTTCACCGAAGAGGCGCAAAGGACGCCAAGGGGGTGCAGAGTAGCCCTTACCATTTGAATTGTCGGCTGATTCCAAAGCCGTTTGCTTGTAGTAGAGTCGGCGCATGTTGGCTTCCCTGGAACGAGAACCTGAAAGCGAAGCGGCAGGAATTCATCAATCAGCGGGCGCTGAGTTGCCATCATGAGCCGATTGTTTGATTAACGATCCTGTCGCGACGTCACCGATTGTTCGTTCGCCGTTTATATTCTTCGGCTAGGCGCAGTGCCTCTGTGGCAGCCTTCTCGACCTCGCGCTCCCACGCACGCTGCCGCCAGCGATGGAGGAATGTACCCAGCGACTTCCCGCGGAGTTTCTCAACGACCGTAATAAGAAAGGACCGATTCATTTTGTTCGTTGTCCGTTGTCAGTGGTCCGTTGTTAGTTTCCAAGAGTAAGTATCAACGGACAACGGACTAAGGACAACTGACAACGGACAGATTCTTCATTCGTACCGGAGCGCCGTCATCGGGTCGACTTTGGTTGCACGGCGCGCGGGCACGTACGCGGCCAGCCCTGCCACGGCGATCATCAACAGCACCGCAACAGAAATGATGGCCGGGTCGGCCGGCTTCACTCCGTACAGAAGGCTCTCGACCAGGCGTACCGCAGCAAGCACCGCGGGCAGGCCGATCGCTACACCGATCAACGCGAGTAGCAGCGCTTCTCGCATAACCAGCCAGACTACACTATTCCGCTCGGCGCCCAGCGCAATACGAATGCCAATCTCTTTGGTCCGGCTTGCGACACCGTAGGAGAGGATGCCGTAGAGCCCGATGCATGCGAGCAACAACGCGAGGATCCCAAAGAACCCTGAGAGCGTGGCCATCAAGCGCTCGCGCAACAGCGAGTTTTGAATCTGGGTTTCGAATACCTGGAACGAGATGCCGATCTCCGGGTTAACCTCAGCGATCGTCGCCTTGACGGAAGAGGTCAGGTTGGCGAGGGGCGCAGTCGACCGAATCAAGATCCGCTCGGACGTGTTGGGCCTCGGATCCTGGGACACGGCAAGAAAGGCGGTCGGTAAGAAGTCGTCGTGCAGATCTTCGTACTTGGAATCTCTCACTAGCCCGACCACCTCGTAAACTGTCTCAGGTGAACTAGGTGTTGTCTCGACCCAGAACCTCTTGCCGATGGGATTCGGGCCGCTTCCCAGCCGGCGAGCGAAGGTTTCACTCACTACCGCCACTCTCACCGACGTCGGCGTATCCCGGTCATCGAAGTCCCGGCCAGCCAGCAACGGGATCCTCAACGTTTTGAAGTAGTCGGGGCTCACTCGGTTGAAGGATGTCTCTTCTCTTTGCGTTGAATCTGAGCCATCCATCCATACGGCATTGCTCCAGGATGATCCCATAAGTGGAATGACCCATGCGTCGGCCGCCGCCTCCACCATGCGGATAGATCTGATCCGGTCGAGCATCTCTTGCTTAAAGCCCAGGCGGCGTTCGGAGGGGATGTTCAGACGCTCTATGCTAGTGTTGGCAAGGAGGATGCCGCTTTGCGCAAGGCCCGCATCCTGGGTCTGCAGATTGCGCAGGCTGCGGGAAAAAAGGAGAGCACCTACCAGCAGCACTAGCGACAGCGCGATCTGGGAGACTACGAGCGCGCGGCGCAAGCTAAAGCGCTCGCGGCTGGCTGTCAGGCCCCGGCCGCCCGCCTTCATGACTGATCCGGGATCGGTCCGAGTCCCACGCAAGGCCGGCGTCAATCCGAATAGAACGGAGGTCAAAGCCGCTAACGCAATCGTAAACCCGAGCACGCGCCAGTCGGGGCTCAGGTTCAGGAACAGCGCGTTGCCCTCGGTGCTGAGGAACGAGACGAGGAACTGACTCAACCCTCGAGCGAGGACCAGGCCGAGGCCCGCGCCCGCCGCGGCTAGCAAGAGACTCTCGGCCATCAACTGCCGGATGAGTCGTTCTCGCGAGGCTCCCAGCGCCAGTCGCACGGCGATCTCCCGCTCCCGCGCACTTGCCCGCGCCAGCTGGAGATTGGCAAGGTTGGCGCAGGCGATCAAGAGCACCAGTCCGCCGATAGCCAGCAGCAACCAGAGGGGATTCGAGTATTTTTCGCGTAACTCTGAAGTCCCGGCGCCGGCGGGAAACGCCGCTAACTTGAAAGCGAGATAGTCTTTCACGCTGTCAGGCGGATACCCGGGAGGCAACGTTGCCTCGAAGATTCCAGGCGAGATCGAACTCACGTGGTTGCTGGCTTCCTCGAGAGACCATCCCGGTTTCAAGCGCCCCATCACCGTGAGGTACCACGTGACACCAGAGTCCAGCCGGGCGCCTGGACCTCGCACGATCGCTTCCGCACAGATCGGAACGGCCAAATCGAACGAGCGCCCTAACTCCAGTCCGAAGAAGCTGGCGGGAGCGACGCCGACGATTTCAACGGGATGGCCTCCAACCATCAACTCCCTGCCAACGACAGACGCGTCCCCGCCGAATTCGCGTTGCCAGAACGAGTAACTGATGACTGCCCGGGGAGAGCTGCCTCGCTGATCGTCGTCGGGCGAGAAGACGCGACCCAGAATTGGCTGGACTCCAAGTAGGTTGAAAGTATCACCGCTCACCCACAGGCCCTGAACGACGCGAGCTTCGCCGCTAGTGGCAAGGTTGAAGCGGTCGGCGCTCCATGCGAAAATGCCGGAAAACGCTTGCTGCTGGTCGCGGATCTGTTCCCAGACCCGATTGGTGACCTGGGGTTGCGAGATGCTGTAGCTTCCCCTCGCCCCGGTCATGTCCGTTATCCGAACCTCTGCGAGCTCCTGTGGATTCTTCACCGGAAGAGTGCGCAGCCGAACCGCGTCGAGTAGCTGAAAGATCGCCGTGTTAGCGCCGATGCCCAATGCCAACGACAATACCGCGACTGCGGTGAAAC
>JBGPFL010000081.1:0-10439 GCA_041483295.1 Blastocatellia bacterium
CGATCGAGTTCAGATCTGCGCGCTACACTGCTTATCTGGCTCAAAAGAAAGATGACGAGGCGCGCAAAGAGTTGGTCGAGATTCTTAAGATCAAGCCGGACTACTCTGAAGCAGAACCGTTCCTGGAGGCGAGCGCTGGTCGACGAAGCTGTGCGATACCGGCGGCAGGCTCTGCAGAAGATGCCGGCGGCCCAGACCTACGAGCAGGCTTGTGTCCTCGCTGTGCTGGGCAATCGACAGGAAGCGCTCTCCCGCCTCGGGGGCGCCATCAAAGAGACCCCCTCAGTACGGGGATGGGCTGCGTGTGACCCTGACTTCAGAGAATTCCACATCGACGCTGCCTTTCTCCAGTTCGTCCGCGTTGAGTAGTTGAGCGCTGTCGAGCGAGAACACGATTACGGCGGTCGCCCTCCCCGCGTTCACCACGCGGGGAGGGTTGACCCTGTTAAGCGATCACTTCGCCGATACGTCATCGATCCTGAACGTCGTCGTCAACGAGACATCCGTCGTTGCGCGGAGAACTTCTCTCCCTTCTCATCGCCCTTTGCTCCTTGACTTTCGCTTCTTCAGGCCTCGCCGGCGAACGAGATGCCGAGGTCCTGGGCCACGCGTATCAGATGATGGTCCGATGAGATGGTCTTGATTGATTTGACGCAGCCGGAGAGCGGCACAGTCACCAGTTGATTGCAGCTCCAAGCCACCATATGGCCGAACTTCCCCTCAGCGATCCCCCTCACGGCGGCTGACCCATAACAAGATGCGAGCATCCGATCGAAGGCAGTCGGACTCCCTCCGCGTTGTAGATGGCCCAGCACGACGACTCGACACTCTTTGCCTGTCATAGTCGAAAGGCCGCCTGCAACTCGTTCTGCGATGCCGCCAAGGCGTCCGGTGGCCGGATCTCGATAAACCTCGGCGCCTCCCGCGGGCCTGGCGCCTTCGGCAACAACGATGATCGAGAACTTTCGCCCTTGCCGCTCCCGTTCAAGCACCTTCGCTGCCGCTTTCTCAACAACAAACGGCATCTCAGGTATGAGTATCACGTCGGCCCCTCCGGCAATGCCCGCCTGAAGCGCTATCCAGCCGACGTGACGGCCCATCACTTCGAGGAGTATGACTCGGTCGTGACTCTCGGCCGTTGTGTGAAGCCGGTCTATCGCTTCGGTGGCTATGTCCAGCGCCGTGTCGAAGCCGAACGTAAGGTCGGTGCCGATCAGATCGTTGTCGATAGTCTTGGGGACTCCGATGACAGGGACTCCCATAAGGAACATTTCGTATCCGATGCGTTGGGAGCCTTCTCCGCCGATCACCACCAGCGCATCGAGACCGTATCGTTCGACGCTGAGTTTAGCCTGGTGGTAAGCGGCTTCGTCCTTTATGCACTGGCCGTCGACATCGCGGACCGTGAAGCGCCCCCGGTTGGTTGTCCCCAGGATCGTGCCTCCGCGCGGCAACAGTCCGCGAACGTCGTCGAGGCCGAGTTCGCGGATCTGGCTTTCATCCAGCAGACCATCGAACCCGTCTTCGATGCCGATCACGCTCCACTGGTAGACGCCGACCGCAGTCTTGACGACAGCTCGGATGACCGCGTTGAGTCCCGGCGCGTCGCCGCCTCCTGTTAGTACTCCGATTCGCTTCACTGAAGCCTCCGGTTGGCGGTATTCAGATGCCGGTGGTCCGAACTTCAGAACTGATCCGACATGTGAATCCCGCCCCGCAAGTCGGCAGTGCGATCAAACGCCCGATGGTTCGTCGAGGCGCATATCGACCATCTCGACCGCTCCCGGGCCTTCGAGCATGCCGGTGCGGTAGAGATTGTGACCCAACATCTGCGGCGCGCCGCGAAGCACCAGGACACTCGCCCGAGCGCGAAGCTCGCGCAGCGAGTTTATGCAGGTTGCCAGCGCGACGCCATCTTCGATGTCGAGTCCGCGGAGATCGAGGATCAACGAACCGCCAGGCTCAACAGCCAGCGTCCTAACCCGAGATTCAAAGTCAGACGCGTTCTGCTCTCTCAAGTCGCCGACTACCAGAGTGGCGCCTTCAGAGTCGCTGGAGAACTGTACTTCCGATGTGTCGCTTGCAGCATCCATGAGCCAAGAAAGGCGGCGCCCATTAGTCCTTCCGCGCAGTGATTTGTTCCAAGCGCTTGAGAAGCTCCTCGCGGGTTGGCCGCCCAAGGAACTCGCCGGTGGCGGCGCTGAGGTAAACGTCAGCTATCGGAGCATCCATCGGTTGCATCGCTGCACTGAACCAGATGCAGACATGCCAAGCGAAGCTCTCTGCTACAAACCAGACTTCAGCAGGATACAACGCGTCGCCAATCTCCGTGCGCAACCACCGGCCCACCGCACGCCGTGCAGCCTCCGGGTCTGGCAACGCCAGGGATGGTGCCTGCGTGTCCGCGTTGGGCTGCGTCTTATTTCCGTTCTCCATCTGCAAAGTCCAACTCAAGAGCCGGCCCGCGAGTGAAAGGCTAGTCGCGATCATCGTTGTTCATTCCCAAGCCGATCGTGCTATCCTACCACACCAGAACCCTTCCCCATCTTAATCGCAGCCGTTTGTTGCTTCGAATTTGCTACGACATCATTGCTTCGTTATCATAACCATTCTCTCTCATCACAAATTCAGCGAGGCGAACGAATGGAACATGCGAAAGGATTTTTGAAGCTGGTCAATGAAGCCAAGAGCCGCATACGCGAAACTACCCCCGAACAGGTCCGTGCGCGACAGGAGGCTGGCGAGACCATCATCTTCGTCGACGTTCGCGAAGACAATGAATGGCAAAAGGGCCATGCCGCCGGAGCGATCCACCTGGGCAAGGGCATAATCGAGCGCGACGTCGAGAAAGCAATTCCAGATCACGACGCCGAGATCATCCTGTACTGCGGCGGCGGCTTTCGTTCCGCGCTGGTTGCCGACGCGCTTCAAAAGATGGGCTACACAAATCCAATCTCGATGGACGGCGGGTGGAAGCGCTGGTGCGAGCTGCACTACCAGACCGAGGGGGACTGACGAAGCCGGCTGATCGGTCGGTGATCAAGACGTATCGTGAGAGCCGAAGAAGATGGCGGGATAGTGCGATGCCAAAGCGGCGGTACATTTCCGAAGATGAGCTGGATAATGAAAGCCACATCGACGTTGAATGCCCTCTTTGCGGCGCCATCCTGAGCATTCGCGCCGGCAAGGGCCGCAGATCCCACCGAACTCGCTGCCCGGTCTGTAAGGAAGATGTAACCATCTCGCTCGAGAAGACCGAGTTGAGAGTTATTCGTACGAGTGATCCGGAGTGAGGCGGAATTTCCGTTAGCCTTGAAGAGCCTCCGTTTAAGCGTTCTGCCCCAGCCTGTCAAACTCACCGCTGCCGAGTATAATGATCTCTTTAGTCAGCGGATTCTTAAGGAAGGGTGGTTTTTTTCCACATCGATGAGTGAATCAGACCGGACCGAGACCGAAGCGAGAGTTGCAGAGCGGCCTCATGTGATTCTCTCGCGTCGCAGGCGCTGGGTTGTCACGGCCGGCATCCTGCTCGGAATGTTTCTCGCCGCGCTCGAAGCCACGGTAGTCGGGACCGCGATGCCTACTATCATCGCATCGCTCGGCGGGCTGGATCGCTACAGCTGGGTCTTCTCGGCTTTTCTTCTCGCCTCGACGGTAACCGTGCCGGTGTGGGGACGGTTGTCGGACCTCTACGGAAGGCGGCCTCTCTACCTGATCGGCGTGGCGCTGTTCCTGGCAGGTTCCGCGCTTTCCGGCGCCTCGCAGTCGATCACTCAACTCATTATTTTTCGCGCGGTGCAAGGGTTTGGCGCCGGGGCGCTGGTGCCCCTCAGCCTGACAATCAACGGCGACATCTTCACGATGTCCGAACGCGCTCGGATTCAAGGGCTGTTCAGCGGAGTGTGGGGCCTGGCGTCGATCCTGGGGCCGCTCGCGGGCGGCATCATCACCGATCAGTTCTCGTGGCGCTGGGTCTTCTACATTAATATACCGTTCGGGCTGGCCGCTGCCATCGTCGTCGGCATAGCGCTCAAGGAGCCGAAGCGCGAAGGGCATCCGGTAATCGACTATGCCGGAGCGCTATGGATGACGATTTCCGTCTCGCTCCTGCTTGTGGCGCTGGTGGAAACGGGCACTTCTCCAGGTTGGACGAGTCCCGTTCTGCTCCTTCCCGCAGCGGGCGCGGTTGTCTTTGGGGCTCTCTTCATTCACGCAGAGCGCCGAGCCAAAGAACCGATCGTGCCGCTCACGATCTTCCGCAATCGCATGGTGAGCGCGAGTTCGGCCACATCGTTCCTTGTCGGCGCGGCGATGTTCGGAGCGATCACCTTCATACCGCTCTTCGTTCAGGGGACGCTGGGAGGAACGGCTAGTCAAGCCGGTTCGGTGCTCACGCCATTATTGCTCGGGTGGGTGTCGCTCGCAATTGTGGGCGGGCGATTGATGCTCAAGGTTGGTTATCGCCCGACGGTAATCGCCGGCCTGACTGTCCTGGCGCTCGGGTTCGCTATTCTGCCGCAGTTCGGCGCGGGGACGCCTCGGTGGTTATTGCTGGCCGACATGGCGTTGATCGGGTCGGGGATGGGCCTCGTGGTTCTTGCGCTGCTGATCACGGTGCAGAACTCAGTCGAACGCGGCCAGCTCGGCATAGCGACCTCGCTGAATCAATTCTCGAGATCGATCGGGGGTGCGGTTGGTGTGGCGGTTATGGGGGCGGTCTTGAGCATAAGCCTCAACCTGCACCTCGCAGACATCCAGAAGACGAGCGGCCTGCCGGAAGCCGAGGTCGCTGCAGCGGTGCACAACCCAAGCGCGTTGATTGACCCCGCTTCGAGGGCAACCCTTCCGGCTGCACTTCTACACTCAATGCAGGGCGCGATGAGCGGCGCCTTGCACAACGTCTTTTTGATGGGAGTTGTGTTTGCGGGTCTGGCATTGGTTTCGGGCTTCTGGTTACCCGAGCGTCGCGTGGGAATAGTCGCCGCCGCCGAACCGCATGTTGCGCGTTCAGCGGTCGAGTGCGAGCAACTATTGATGGCCGAGATGACGACTCTGGACGCTGAGCATGAGCCGGTCGCGGTCGAGGGAGACTAAGTGGAAGTGTCATTTGTCATTTGTCATTTGTCATTTGTTATTTGTTATTTGTGACTGGTTGTTGGCTCCTGGCCCTTGGTCATGCGCAACATGACAGGTCGGCAAATGACAAATGACAAGTGACAAATGACAAATGACTACTTAGCCAACTCAACTCCGACAGCGTCGCCTGCGAAGCGGGTCTGGCCAGGGAGCGCCTTGAAGTAGACATAGGCCTTGAGATTGATTGGCCCGCATCCGATGTCGCCCTTGAACTGAGGATCCTGACTGTAAAACTGAAGCGTGGTTACATCGCCCACTGTAAAACGCAGCAGCTTGTCTCGAGTTCTGAAAACCAGAATCATTCCATTCCCGCATTCAATGGCAGCCAGCACGCCTCCCAGGATTTCTGCTCCTTCAATCCTGACGCTGGGCCTGGCGGTCGGACCCGCCGTGGCCGCATCGTCCGGTCCCGTCGATTCGCTCTTGCTCTCCTCGCCACGCCGAATCAGCCGTGGAGCATCACCGGATTCCGCCGCGGCAGGAGGCGTTTCTGAGCGGGTGGATGACTCACCGAGAGGGCGAGTGTAGGAGTCTATGAACTTCATCATCGATGCAGCCTCGGCCTTCACGGACGAGTCATCTTCGGCGGCAAGCAGCGGCTCGAGGATCTTCTTCGCCGAAGCGTAGTCCTGCATTCGCACCTGAATCTGCGCGAGCGAGAGCGCGAAGTGCTTGTTCTGCGGCTCGAGGCGCACGGCCTGTTTCAGCATTTGCGCGCCCTCTTCCAGGTTTTCGCCGGTTACCAGCCGAACGAAGCCGAGCAGTTCGTACGAGTAGGCGAAGGTGGGCATCAGCTTGATCGACGTCTTCAGTTCCTCGACTATCGTTTTGACTTCCTCGGGGTTCAGGCTGAGGCCCCCGCCCGGCCTCTCCAATGCGTCGCGCCGGAGCACATCCGCGTAGTGATAGTGCGCCAGGTGATTCTTTGACCCGTTAGCGATGGCCTTCTTGAATTGCTCCTTCGCCTCAGCATTTCGATTGCGTTCCATCGCCAGGAACCCGAGTCCCTCATAGGGGCGAGCGAGGGTCGGGTCGAGCTCGGCCGCCCTCTTGAAATAGGCCTCGGCCTCGTCCGCGCGCCGGGTGCGGAACAACAGGTTGCCGAGGTAGAACTGGACTTCGGCATCGTCGAGCGGCCGCACGGCCATCTCCGTCTCAACCTGAGCGCTCGCGAGCGTGTAGATGATCCCGTTATACTTGTCGTTGCCCACGTAGCGGCGCAGTTCCTTCTCGATCGAGGCGAAGTCGGTTTTCAAGGCCTCGCGGAAAGCCTCGTCGGCGTTAACACCCGACATAAGCAGGTCGACGAACTTTACGAGCTGGGGCTGGCGAACGCTCTTGTCCCCGAACATCAGATAGTGCACAAGAGCCCACGACTGGGCGTAGAAGATTCCCTGTTTCTTGCCTTCGTTATACTCAGGAGATTTGTGATCGACGCTGAACAGGCCTGCCAGCGGCATGAGCTTGTTCTCGCGAAGAAGAAAGACGTGACTCGATACCGGCATTCCCAGCGTCACCTCATTCTTCTTCACGTCGAAGGTGGAGTAGAGTTCCGCCATGCCTTCCTTCAACCACGCCGGCCATTCGCGAACTGAGAAGCTCGTCAGCAGGTGAGTGTACTCGTGAAAGATCACAGCCATCGGGCGCAGTTCATTGCCTGCGATGTTGAGGGCAATCACATTCTCGTCTTTGCCCGGCTGAAAGTAGCCGGCTATGTGTTGGGGTTTGCCGTTGTAGAGCGGCTTATATGGAGTGAACGCACCATCGCTCTTGAAGACCATGACCGTGACCGGCACCGTGTCGGCCGCCTTGATGTTGAACAGCTGCGAGAAGACAAACCTGAACTGCTCGAGCTTCTGAGCCAGCTCGCGGGTGTCGCGTTCGTCCGCATTGCTAACGATGTTGAAGTTCCTGGTCGTGAGATTGATCCACTTGTCTTTGGCCCATGCGGGTTGAGCCAGGAGAGCGGACACGGCGACAGCGACGAAGAATGCAGCTACGAACCGGCGAGGCTTCATGATTACTCCAGTCAGCAATTTTGAGGGTTCGATGCCCAGCCTTGCTGAATTCCCCAAGGCGTGTCAGTTCCAGAGCGAGGTTTCAATGCGCCACGGGAATTTTCATTGAAGGGTCGCGGCGAGTCAAGCCGAGAGGAAATTCGAAATGCGAAATGCGAAGTGCGAAATTCAAACTTCGAAGTGCGAATTTCGCATTTCGAATTTCGCACTTCGAATTTCTCACGGCAGGTAGGGTTGGGCATCGGTGCTTTCGACAAACTTGCGCAAGCCCGCCTCCACCGCTGGCCGTGAGAATAGATCACAGAAGATTTCAATCTCACGGTTCAGTTCATCATAGGGAATAGGTTTGATAAACCGTTTGGCTGCCGCGCTGGTCACAGGGTCGAACTTCAAGGTTTGGGCCGCGGTCGAGCGAGCTAACCGGAGCGCTTCGCCCTCGGCCGCGAGCTGGCTGACGAGTCCAACAGCATGAGCCCGAGCCGCGTTGATACTTCGGCCGGTCAACAACAAGTCGCGCACGATGGCATTTCCGAGATCCCTCTTTAGGCGGGGTATGCCGCCGAACCCGGGAATCAAACCCAGTCTCAATTCGGGAAAACAGAATCGAGCCATCTTGTCGGCAACTATCAGGTCGCAAACCAGGGCAAGCTCGAAGCCACCCCCGAACACCACCCCATTCACGGCTGCAATCGTCGTGACGGGAAGAGCATCCAGCGTGTTGAGCACGCGATGAATGCGATTGAGAAAATCGCGAAGGCGGACGACGCGTTCTTCGCCGTCGACTTCTTGAGCGCGATAATACAGTTCGCGCAGGTCGGCCCCGGCGCTGAAGCCGCACTTGAGAGTGCTGTAGATTATCAGGGCGTGGGCTTGAGGGATCAGGGCTTCAAGAGCGTCGATGAACTGCTCCAGCTCTTCGAGAGTTGCGGAGCCGATTTCATTACATGGCAGGCGATGCAGCGCCAACTCAATACAGCCGCCGCTCAACTCCCAGGAGAGCGAGTTGCCTTTGAAGTTCTGCATTCTAGCCCCGGCGCTGTTGCTTGGTGGCGCGGTTTCCCAAGACGTGGATCACTCAGAATTCCCTGCACTGTGCGGCACAGCGGCCTTCACAGCCTCTTTGGCTGATACATGCGTTCGATCTGCTCTTTGTAGTTCGCCGCAATCAGGTCGCGCTTCAATTTTCCATTCGCGGTCAACAGCCCATTCTCGATGGTGAACGGCTGATTGTCGACATGAAACGCGCGGATGCACTTGTAGTGCGGCAACTGCGCATTTAACGTTTCAAGCGCGGCGTCTACCTGATCCTTCTTGACGTCACCGGTGATGATCGCCGACAGATAACTCCGGCCGTTGCCGACGACTACGACTTGCTGCGCGCCGGACAGATTCTTAAGCACCAGCTCCTCTATAGGCTCAGGAGCGATGTTATGACCGGAGCTGGGAATAATCAGATTCTTGATTCTTCCTATGACGGCCCAATTGCCGGTTTCGTCGACCTCGCCCTGATCACCGGTATGAAACCAGCCGTTGCTCCGTACCTTCGCGGTCTCCTCGGGGCGGTTCCAGTAGCCCGGAAAGATGTTAGGCCCGCGAACCAGGATCTCGTCGCACTCTCCCAGCTTCATCTCAATGCCGTTGATTGCCGGCCCGACCCGGCCGGGTGTGACCTGATGCGGGTGGTCCATCGTACAGATCGCACTGGTCTCGGTGAGACCGTAAACCTGAAGTACCGGGAGACCAATCATGCTGAAGAAGAGCTGCGTGTCTCTTGCAAGCGGGGCCGAACCGCAAATCAGCGCTTTCAGATCGGGCCCCAGCTTTTTCTTGATGGCCGGGAACACAATCGTGTTGGCCAGCCCCATCCACACAATGTCCAGCCCGCGCGTCTCACCGGCCTGGGTACGGAACCAGGCGGCTTTGCCCTTCTGATATATCTTGAGCCCGACGCCGCCCTTCTTCTTCAACTGGTCTTCGATGCCGGCTCGAACTCGCTCCAGCAAAGCGGGAACGTTGAGGAAGTAGTTGGGGGCGGCGAGGCGCATCTCGTCCACGAGTTTGTTCAGATCGGTCGACAGCGCAAGCACGCTGTTGCGAGTCAAACATGTCAGCAAGACAATCCACGATCCGGCAAAACAGAACGGCAGATAGTGAAAGACCCTGTCGGGCGCCTCGCGAGGCCCCATCAATAGATCGAGCCGGGAATTTGTGCAGCCGAGCATATGGTTGAGGTTTCCAACGTTGAGGACGACCCCTTTGGGTTCGCCAGAGGTGCCCGATGTATAGATGATGGTGACGGGGTCGTCGTCCGTAAGAGCTACCGGTGTATCTTCGACGCTGCTTGTATCGGCGCCGGAGTCGAATATCTCTTCGAACAGATGAATGCGCGGCGCCTCCGGCCAGTGCTCGGCTATCGCGTCTGCGAGTGAGCGACCTCCGCAACATACCCGCGAAGGCCCGCAGTCCCTCATCATTCCCACAAGCTCCAGCGGTGCTTGCCTGGGATAGAGCGGAACCACGAGGATGCCTTCGGCCATCATCGCCAGGTCCAGCGCCGCCCAGCGAATGCTGTTGTGAGCGAGCAGGGCACAGCGATCACCTTTCTTGACCCCTGCGTTCCTCAGGAAGGCACGAGCAGATTTCACGAGTGCCGCCAACTCGCCGCAACTTGCGCTTAAGATCTGCCCCGCCCGCACCTCTTGAAGGACCGGCCTCTCAGGCGTCTGTGCCAGGCGCTGCAGTATGTGCTGGACAAAGTTCATTCGATTAATCGGAATGCGTTTGTATTCTTTCAGTTGAACCGGCCTTTGTGCTGATTGCAGAACGCACCCTCATACGCAAGATTGTCCGCGGTGGGCCCCACTGTGCTCGATCGTGAAGCTGACTATTCAGGTCAGCCTCCAGCGAGGTTGATTAGCCATAGGTCTCGACCAGCCTGCTCAGGTTCGCACTCAGCGGCGGCAGGTAGTCTTCCCACGAGAGCACGCCCTTGCGCACCGGAAATTCCGGATACCGCTTCTGAACGTGCTCCTCGAAGTACACCCCCATCCGCGCCATCGCCTTCAGGTTCTTAGCCACCGTCTTGCCGATGCCTACCCGTATCGACTCGCTCTCCTTCTGAAGCCTGTCCATCACCACCACCAACTTCTCTTCGAGATCAGGATCGTCGACGTTCAACAGCAGGTCTTCGTGTCCCCGTTCGTTCATCAGGTTGCGGATTCGCTCATCCATCGTGACTCCGGCCGACGCCACCAGGGCGGGCATCGCGGTTACGATGCCGTGATA
>JBGPFL010000082.1:0-10426 GCA_041483295.1 Blastocatellia bacterium
ATCGCGCATTCGCGTATCGCATCTTCACGGCATTCAAGGAGGAATTCCCTCAGTCGGAACATCTGGGCGAGATGTACCTTGGCGTTGTGAACATCTTTTCCGGGCTTGGTGAGCATAAGCTTGCGATTGAAGCCGGCCGCGAATTTCAACAACGCTTCCCTGACTCGTCCTCCTACGTCGATGTTACTCTGCGGATCGCCGACTCGATGGTTGCGCTCAAGAATCGCGTTGGCGAGCGCGCGGAACTGGCGAAACTACTCGACCGCCTCGCCGCGGCGCAGCCGAAGGGCCAGCCTTTGGTTCCCATCTCGGCAAAGCATTGGAGCTACGGCCCCGGCGTCGAACACTTAATCGACCGGATCTACTACAAACTCGAGGCCTACAGCGACACCTGGGACCCGAGTCAACCGGGCGACGATGGCCAAAAAGGATCCGACTCGGAGACCGATTCCGAAGACTCCGAAGACTCTCAAGAGTCTGAATCCGCCGAGCCCGCGGAGTCCCCGTCCAAATCGGAAACGAACTACAGCACGATACTCGAGCGCTATGTTTCATCGCTTGCGACTGATGACAAGAAGACTGAGACCGTCGCTTTCTTCTGGGGCGAGGTCAAGAAGCACCCAAAGGAAGAGGGACTCTACGAACGCTTTCTGCGATGGCTCGGGCAAGCTCAGCTGCTCAACGAGCAGTTGAAGGCTTATAACTCGGCGATTCGCGAATTCGATTCGAATACCTGGCATCATCGGCTGGCGCGCTGGTATGTCAGGCAGAAGCGCGGCCGCGAGCTCAGCAAATATTCGCGGCAGTTGATCGACATCTTCGATGAAGAGGAGATAACCGAATACCTGCTCCGCTTCGCGGGTTACGGGGCAGTACCCGAGGGCGACGAGATGAACTGGGATGAGCGGCTCGCGTTCGATCTGTACAGCTACGCCCACACTCATTTCCCTCGCAATCTGTTCTTCGTGCGGGGAATGGTGACCTATCTGGAGAAGAACGACCGCCCGCGATGGGAGAAGCTTTCAGCGGAGTACTACTTCGCGGACCGTTCGATTCGAGAGCCGTACCTGGCATGGCTCTCGAAGCAAAACCAGTTGCGAGATCGCTTCCGGCAAGCCCGGCTGAAGAACACTCCAGCCCCAGGATCGGCTCCTGAAGCTCCTTTGGCGTATCAAGTCTTCGCGGCGGACGCGGCAGCCTGGCTGTCGCATCACGACGAAGCGCTCGATGCCTATCGCCGGCTTGTCGCGCTCTACCCCGGTGAGTCACAGTACGTTGCCCGCCTCTCCGACATCGCGCGCTCCCTCGGCCAGTCCTCCGACAAGCTCTATGAAGAGGCTGCGGGCGTCTGCGCGCAGATGGCTGACATCCACCCGTCCGACCACCCGTATCGCATCAAGGCCGGGGAAATCTATGCGCAGATGGGCGACTTCAACCGCGCGGCTGAGCAGTGGAACAAGCTGCTCGCGCTCGAGCCCGGCGACCGCGAGACCTATCTCGAGGTCGCGACTGTCTTCTGGGACTACTATCAATACGACCAGTCGATTCGTGCGCTGAAGCAACTACGCGACGTGACCGGGAGCCCGACCATCTATGCCTACAGACTAGGAGCCGTATACGAAGGCAAGGGGGACATCGACGAGGCGGTTGCGGAGTACGTAAAGGTCTTGCCGGAGCCGGGCTGGGGACGCGATACGGTGTCCAAGAGGCTCGCGCAACTTTCAAAGCGCAAAGGCCTGCCGGAAAAGATTGCCGCGGCTTATCAGAGCGCGCACTCCCAACACCCGGACGATTGGCAATTAGTGGTCGGCTACGCGACCTACGAAGCCCAACGCGAACGTGTCGCCGACGCGCTGGCGATGCTGCGCACTGAGGTCTCGCGCTCAACCGACGTGGCATTCCTGGAATCGGTGCGCGACCTCTTCCAATACATCCTTCGGCCGGAGGATCAGCAGATGGTCACCGAACGGCTGGCCGCGGTCGCTCGCGACGAACGCGAGTCGATGATGTATAGATTGCAACTGGCCTCGTTCCTGGAGCGACAGCGAAAGTCTGACGCGGCAATCGCGGTGATCGACAAGCTCGTTTCCGACTACCCGACAAACGTGGGAGCGGTCGAAGAATCGAGCCAGTTCTACTGGCGAGCGGGCATGCGAGATCGCTCGATCGACCTCATCAAGCGAACTCTGGGGCGGGCGCGCGGAACCTACCGGCGAACGCTCACTCTTCAGTTAGCGCGGCGGCAGGTCGAGGCCGCCAAGCTGAGCGACGCTGAGGCGACACTGCGTGCGTTCTATACTGAGAATCGTGGCGACGTCGAAGTGTTCGGCGAGCTTGCGCGCACGCTTGGCGCAGCGAACAAGCTTCCCGAACTAGCGGCGCTCTATCAAGAAGCGTTCAAAGATGTGCGCGCGGCCGGATTGGGCGGCGACGAAGCTCGATCTCGGGTAGCGTCCCTTCGTGACGGTATGATCCGAACCTTAACGGGCCTCGGTAAGTTCGAAGATGCAATCGATCAGCACATCGAGATCATCAATGCATTTCCGGAAGATGACGACCGGCTTGCGACGGCCATGGAATTCGCTGAAAAGCACAACCTCACTGGCCGGCTCACCGGCTATTACGAAAAGCTCTCTAAGGAATCGTTCAAGAATTATCGCTGGCAAGTCGTGCTCGGCCGCATCTACGAACGCCAGGGCAATCTCGATGGCGCTTCGGACCAGTATCGTGTAGCCGTCGTCAACGAGCCGCAGCGGCCCGATCTCCGCCTGGCGCTGGCCTCGACACTCACGCGGCAACGGCGCTATGACGATGCGATCGCTACGCTGCGCGAAGGATGGACGCTCAGCGGGCGTGATCCGCAGTGGCTGATTGAGGTCGCGCGCATTCAGGTGCGGCAGGGGCTTCGCGAGCCGGCAATCGAGACGATGCGCCAGGCCCTGGCGGCGAAGCAGAATTCCAAAATCGCGGCGCAGTTGACCATCGCATCTCAGCTTGCGTCATGGGGATTGCACTCAGAAGCCGCGCGCATTTACGACGAGAGCTTCGCGAAGTTGCCAAAGACTCTGAAGGAAGACTACGTCAGCGGAGATCACGTGACCGGCTACGTGAGGGCGCTCATTCGGGTTGAGCCTGCATTGTCGGCCTTTCAGAAGCTCGAACGAATGCGCTCGCAGTATCAGGCCATCGCGCAGAACTCTCAGGACACGGACGGCTACAAGGCTCGCGGCATCGTCTCGACTCTCGAGCAGGCGATGCGTTCGGACTTCGGCAAGGGAGTGATCGACTACTCGACCGCCAGTGAAACCGATGCCCTTGCAGATTCGGTGCGGGGGGCGGTTCAAAAGCTGACGGCTTATCCCGAGGGCGAGCAGATGCGCCGCTACCTGGGAATCGCTCGTTCGGCCGGTCTGGTGGAAGTCGAGGAGCTGATTCAGGTTCAGCTCAAGGACGCAGCGTTCAAGGCCCGCAACAAACCTGAGGATCAGAACTACTACAACGAGTTGCGCACGCTCGTAAACTTCTACAGCCGGCACGCCGCCTACGCCCGGGCCGCTGAGGTGCTGGCCGAGGAGATGAAGCGCGACCCGTACAAGGGCCGCTTCGACTATCAAAACCAGATCGCCGTTCAGTATCGGTTGGCCGGGGATCAGGCGCGAGAGTTGGAGTCATTGCGCGCGGCATATGCTGGCGCGAGCGGCGATCTCAGTCCGGGCAGCACGGATTGGGTGGAACGTTACCTCTCGCTGATCTACGACTCGGGCAAGCGGGCCGAACTTCAGCGGCTCACCCTTGCGTACAGTCCATATCAACTTCAGCTCATAAATTTCCTGGTCGAGAAGAATGAGAAGGAGATGGCCCTCAACGCGATTACCAGGGCCCGCCAGCAGCCGGCGTGGGTGGCGTCGCGCAGCGGCGAGGTCGGTCTCTTCTTAAAGGACACCTCGGGTGAGACGGACGAGTTCTTCAAGAATGCGCTCGACCTGCGGCCGATCGGGCAGATGATTGGGCGGCGTGTCGATCGCAACCGTACACTGGCGGGAGATGACTGGTTCGTCGCTGCGCGAAACTACGCCTACTGGCTTGGGATCGTGGGACGAGAGAACGACAGCCGCAAGCTGGTTGTCGCTGAGATCGAAGGTCATCCGGCGACTGCGCGCGCCCAGTTGGAAGTCGCCGCCTTCTACCTCGAGCGCAAGAACCCGCAGCGCGCGAGCGAACACGTTGCCATTGCAGCCGAGCTTGCACCGAGTGAGCCGGACACCATCGTGATGCAGGGCTCGACTTCGCTTGCCAGGGGCGACCGCAAGGCCGCGGTGGAAGCGTGGGCCAGGTTGATCAACGACCGTTCTCCGGTATCGAACGCGACGACCTACGTGAAAGTGATGGCCGGAAACGGCTTCTTGCGTGAGTCGCTTCCCAAGCTCGAGAGTTATCTGATTGCTTACGTGTGGCAGGTCTCGAAGGACGCGGCGCACAATGACCACATCGACGCAGTCAAACCGCTGGTGCGGGAGATAGCCGATCGAGCGCGCTCCGATTCACGGCTTGCGGCTGAAACGGCGGCCTTCTTCCAGAGGGTTATTTCTCGAACACCTGAAGACATGGTGATCGGCCGGCTGCTGATCGAGGAGAACCTGTTGCCTGAATCTCAGTTGGCGGGCATCTACCGGCTCATGCATCAGCGGTTGTCTAATAAGGCGGCCGCCGTCGCCGGCACTGAAGAGTATGAGAACGGCTACTGGACCGGAACCGAGGTCTTCTACCCCGGACGCGCGCTGGCCGACTGGCGGCATAGAATCCTGGACTATCTTATTCGGACCCGGTCTCTCGATGAGGCGCGCCTGCTGATCGTGGAGATCAAACAAGAGCAGGCCGACCTCAAACTCGCGTCTGAGGAAGGCGCGCTTCAAGAGCGCTATGAGTGGCTCCCGCTGGCATCGGCATTGATAGAGTTGCGCGGCGGCCGGGATGCGAGCAAGGGGGTTGCCGAGCTTCGCCGTTACTGCGGGCTCGATCCCGGGGCAACTGCTGTCGGCCGCGAATCGGGAGGCCTGCATGAACGCTGCCTCAAAGCTTACGCGCTGCTGGTTGCGGAACAGCGAGACGCCGAAGCCGACGCCCTGCTCTATGATGCCTATCGCCAGGCCCTGGGATCGCGCCATCCCGACGACGCGGTGATGGCAGGGCTTGCTGAGATTGAGGCGCGGCGCGGGCGAGGCGAGGAAGCCGGGCGGCTGCTCAAGCTGCTGACAGAGAGGTCGGTTGACAATCCAAAAGCATTGCAGCTCGCAGCGGAAACTGCGTCGAGAATAGGCCGCTACTCTGACGCGGTTGACTTCAGAGAGCAGCTAGCGCTCGCCAACCCCAACGATGCAACGAACAGACTCGAGCTTGCCCGCGCGCTCGGCGCCGCTGGCCAGGCCTCCGAGGCCGTAAGCCGAATCGTCGCGTTGGTCGGAGAGCGAAGCACACCAAACAGCACGCGGGCGCAAGCAGCGGAGGTGATCGGCGATCTGGTGCGCGCGGACCGTTCACTGGGAACGCAGCCCTTGCTCGAACAGCTGGCTGCTCAGTCCGGCGAGGGTCCCGCGCTTGTCCTGGCCGCGATCGACGAGGCGTTAGGGAGAACGGACGAAGCGCGGACGCTCCTCTCCGGAATCATCCGGGGTCCGCTCGGCGCGGTGTCGCAGATGAAGCTTGGGCAGCTCGCGGCTGTGCAGGGCCGCGACTCCGAAGCGGCGGTCCACTTCGAGCGATCTCTTAACCTGGATGCCGACGGTTCCGTTACCGAGGCAATCGCCTTCCGATCCCCAGGGCCGCGCGGTCGACTGATCGAGATCTACGGCCGAGTAGATCGCGACCTCGCTGCACTGCGATTGGCCGAAGGCGACGGCGGGGGCCAGCGAACGCTGATCAGCCCGGCGGTTCGCGCCGCGCTTGCTGCAGGGCCCGAGCACACAGAACAGGCTACGGCAGCCGCTTTTGAGCCTTCGCTCGAGTTAGCGCGTCCGAAAGGGACGGGACTGAAGACGCTGGCTGAGATGAATGAAGCCGCAAGTTCAGTCCAGCAGCACAGCCTGCTGGCGACGCTTGCGGAATCGGCGGCACGGCTGGGCCAGTATGACCGGGCAGTGGCGATACAGCGAGTCCGCGCCGTGGAAGCAGCAAAGCCGGAAGAGAAGGTTTCGATTGAGAAGCGTCTCGCCGAGTTGATCGCAGCCGACAGGGCCCGGCAGCTTCGCATCCTGTCGTTGTTGCGCGTGAGTCGAGCGAACACGACCGGAGCGATCTACGCGACTCGGCTGCTAGGAGGAAGCTAGGAGAATGCGGAAAAAATCGGCCACGAACACTCGAAGACACAGAGCCTTTCCGCGGCCTGAACTCACCTCTGCGCAACCTCTGGGTAGCAAAGCCTCTGCGGTGAACAGGCATTGAAAAGATTCAATTCAAAAGCACAGGAAGAGCAGTTCCGAGGACCAACCACATGAAACGTAGCAAACTGGTTCTATTAATCGTCGTGGCCGTAGCCATCCTATCGCACAGATCTGACGGACAGCAGCCGCGATCCGTTTCCGAGCAACTCAGGCTGGCGGCAGTGATGCCAGGCGGGGCGATGCTCTACATCCAGGCCCGGGATCTCTCCCGACTGATGAAGACCTGGCTCGCTTCACCCGTGCGCAGCCGCTTCTACAAGAGTGCCAGCTTCACAGCCTTCTCACGCTCGCGCATCTACCTGAAGCTACAAGCCCGCAGAAAGGACTTCGAGACCGCTCTCGGCTTCGGTATCGATGAGAGCAGATTGGCGGAACTCGCGGGAGGCGCATCGTCTGTTGCGATGTACGACATCGGCAAGTTGGAACTCGTCTTCGTCACCGAAATACCGCGCGAACGCGCCATCGCTACCGCGTTGTTCAAGAACGCTCCAAAGTTTCAGGAGCGCTCGTCGGACGGCCTGTCTTACTACGTGCGGGACATCACCACCGACGGCGGACGCCTGAATCAAGAGTTCTGTTTTGCGTACACAGAAGGCAAGCTCATCGTGACAACGGCAGAAGGCTTGATGATCCGCGCTCTTAAGAATGCGAAGGAGGCGGCCACCGACGACTCCTTGATCTCTGCCGTGACAGCAAACGCTGAGGTTGCCGGAACCGGCTTCGCAACGCACGACGTGACGATGTGGCTGGACCAGGCGAAGCTGAACAAGAATCGCTACTTCACCGCGAACTGGATACACGGCAACGCGGCTAACGGGCGAAACCCTCTCGCGAACATCGAGGGCGGCATCCTCGATCTACAAATCACGAAGGAGGGGATCCTCGAGCGGCGATGGTTCAAGGTTGCGAGCGGCACCGGCGAGATCAAGAACCTCGAGGGCAAACAGCTAGCTGGGCTGAACCGGTTCGCTCCAGCCGATGCTCAACTCATCGAGGCACAAGCGCCAGGTGAAGCGCTGGGCCCGGCAGTGTCGCAGGCGTTGTTCGGTAAACTACCCGACCTGCAACCAAGTGCGCCTCAGATTCCGGACCACACCTCCTCGAGATCTGATGACGAAGATGAAGGCGGCAAGCACACCGGCCGCTACAGCAGTCTCGATGCTCGATTCGACAAGGACGTTGATGACGAGCAGACCCAAACCGCGGAAGGCGTTGCGTCGAAGCCGGGCGAGCAACTCGAGAAGAACCTGGCTGCGTTGCTCGGCGCTATCTCTCCGTCTGGCTACCTGGAGCTTGCCCGTTCAAAGATGGACGCAAGAAAACCCTTCGTCAGATTCGAGCGCGCGGTGGTCATCGAGATGCAGTCGACCGACGCGCTCGATCGCGCCGGATTCGAACGAACGATAACCGACGAACTGCGCGCGCGCTTCGTTGTAAAAGGGGTGGACCCGAAGCTCGAGTGGCAAGAGGAAGCGGGCATCCGCTACCTTGCGCAGTCGCTGATGGAACAAGGCTCAGCCTACGCCGTCTCGGACAAGTTTCTGGTGCTCGCATCCAGCCGCGAGTTCGCTCGTGACATTCTCGAGGCAGGGTCTGGTCTGCAAATACTTTCGACGTCAATCGAGGGCCCCGTCGAGTTCTATGCCCAGATTCGCATCACCGCAGCCAGTTCAGTCTTCGACAAACTGATGTCAAAGCTGGATGGCCGCGTCGAGACGAGTGGCGCCGACGCCTCCGATAAAGAAGGTGAACGCGAAGTGAAGTTCTTCAGCGAAAACCTGCCCGGCCTGATTGCGGCGACGGCGTTTAGAGAGATGAGCGTGATTCGCACGAGCAGCCAGGGCGCGATGCTGGAGATCGTTGTGTATTCGTGGTGAAGCGGAGAGTTGAGAATGGAGAATTGAGAATGGAGAATTGAGAGAATTGCGAAATTCTCCATTCTCAATTCTCTGACTTCATTTCTCGCGAGGATGAATGAGAATCTACCGAACGGAACAAGGAGCGATTGCCGAGCACCAGGGGCAGTTCTATCGACTCGCCTCCCCGGACTGGGATCAGTTGATCAACCGTGACGACCTTCATCAGTACCTGGTAGAGGTGACGGCTCAACTCAATCCGCTGGAGGGCTTTTCACTCGAGCGCGCCGGATTGCTTGCGCCGATCGGTTCGCAGGAGGTCTGGGCCGCCGGAGTCACCTACTACCGGAGCCGGACGGCGCGAATGGAGGAGTCGCAGGCCGCCGGAGGAGGCGACTTCTACGATCGAGTCTACGCGGCCCAGCGGCCCGAGCTCTTCTTCAAATCCACTGCTCACCGCGTGGCCGGTCCGGGCCAGCTCGTTCGAATACGCCGCGACTCGAAGTGGAATGTGCCCGAGCCGGAGCTCGCTCTCGTCATCACTTCGTCGAGCAAGATCGTCGGCTTCACAGTCGGAAATGACATGAGCAGTCGCGACATCGAAGGGGAGAACCCTCTCTACCTGCCTCAGGCGAAGGTGTATGACCGCAGTTGTGCTCTTGGTCCGGGGATACTTGTGAGCGATGAGCCTCTGCCTCGTGATACCGTGATCGAGCTTGAGATCGCGCGCGATGGCGCTACGGTCTTCAGCGGATCAACCACGCTGGCGGCCATCAAGCGGGACTTCGAGGGACTTGTGGAATACCTTTTCAGGGACAACAGCTTTCCGGACGGATGTTTTCTCCTGACCGGGACCGGCATTGTGCCCCCGGATTCATTCACGCTTCAGTCGGGCGACTCCATCAACATAACCATCGAGCCGATCGGCACGCTCATCAACTCGGTTGCGTGAATAACGCACACACGAGGCGCGCTACGAACCCTGGGTACGCACGCTTCCAGCGTGCGCGGCGCATCGCTTCCGGCGCGCGGCCTCCGCAAGCGCGCACGCTGGAAGCGGTGCGTACCCAGACCTTATCGCTTCTCGGCTAGCTTGCCGGTGGTCACCTTGATGCTGTAATCAAGCCAGCCTCTCTCATTTGTGTTTCGACAACGGTCGCGCAGCCATTCAAGTGCCTTGAGCCGCGCCTCCATTACGCCCCGGTGATTCGGGTCGGCAGCAAGCGCGATGTCGGTGAGGTGCAACGCCTCGACCGCGCGGCCGGTCTGGACCCTTTCCATCGCCAGCTTTGCCACCGCATCGGCGCCGCCTGCCAGCCTGACCAGATCAGTATAGACCGATGACGGAGGCAGCTCGTAGATCGTCGCCGGATTCATGTCGAAGTACCCGATGTAGCCTTCGTAGATCCCGCGGATTGACCAGCTCAGCTTCCCATAGGTCTCGCCAACCTCGAGTTCCCGCGGCAGCTTGATCTCGCGCATGAGGGTGAAGACGTCCTTGCCGGCGTTCATTCCTTTCACTACCTCATCGTGAACGTATTGAATTGCGTCCCGATACTGCGTGAGACGCCGAGTGATCTCTGCGGCTCCGACGATCGGCTTGCCGTGGCTGGGCAAAACTATCTCGGGCTTGAACGCGAGCACCTTGTTCAGTGAGTTGACGTAGTCGAGCGCCCAGCGAGGCTGAGTGCCACGCAGAGTGTAGATATTCGGGAACGACGTGTAGTAGTTGTCGCCGATGAATGCCGCTCTGTATTGCGGGACCCATACGGTCAGGTGATCGTAAGTCTCGCCCGGCGTGCTGTAGACTTCAAACTTCACCCCGCCCAAAGTGAATTCGTACTTGTCGTCAAAGAGAATGGTAGGCTCGATCTTCGCGCCGTAGTTGCCGGCCCACGGGCGCACCGGCGGCGCCTGCAAAGCGAACTGCGCCGCGTTCCGCTTAGCAAAGAAACCTGCCAGCCGCGTTTGGTAGTGCATGAACTCGACGTGATTCTTCTGAGCGATGATCTGGGTGCCCGGCTCCTTCCACAAGGGGACCCCGCCTGTGTGATCGCCATGCGCGTGGGTCAGGATGATGTACTTGACGGGGGCCGCGCTGACCGCCTTGAGCAGCTCTTTGTGCTTCGGCGC
>JBGPFL010000083.1:0-10413 GCA_041483295.1 Blastocatellia bacterium
GCACTGGTCGAACGTCCGAGTTTCTATGCCATTTCCCCAGTACATCACGTAGTTGGAGAACGCCCGATCGATGGGATTGCGAAGAATGGCGATCAACCGCACGCTGGGTATGACTTCTCGGATCCTGGCGGCACAGTCTGGATTGGCCAGGTACGCAGTGGATGCCTCACCGCGGGCCTGATCCGGACGGCTGTCTTGAAACAGGGCGGCGTACTCCTCCAGCGTCGTCGTCGCAACGGGTTGCACTAAGGAAGCCTTCCCGAGGTCTCCCTTCAACCTGGCCTTTGCCGAAAAGAACATCGGCTCCTTAACCGCAGGCATGAAGATCTCTGGATGCTGCTTCAAATACGAAAACAATGATGTCGTCCCCGCCTTATTGGCCCCAATAATTAGGAAGGTTGGCAGTTTCAGATTCATGACTGCGTGTGCATGTTGCAGCGTCAGTGCAGGAGCCACGGTTGTTTCCTCACCCAACCAGCCCTAGAACTTCAGCTTCGACACGTGCTGCAAAAGCGTCGACGTCGAGGTCGTAGCTGAACAGATCCTTACGGCGCTCATTCGCCACGGAATCTGTTCGTGTGACTGTCCCGTAGAAGAAGCTCGGGGTTGCGCCTCGTTGCAGCGCGTGGTAGGCGGCGTCGAATGCGGCGACACTCCTCTTATTCTCACCAACGTGGACGAGACCTGGAACCGGATTGATCCATGAGATCTTGTGCTGAGCAGTTCCATAGGGACAGATGTAGTAGTCAGCAGTCTGCGCCCACACGAATGCCTCCATCGTATATTTTCCAGACAAGACGGTATGATCAAACGGCGTCCCAACAAGCGACACAATCTCCGAGACCGTTCGTATTTCGCGATCGGTCAGGTTCTGATTCCAGCCTAGTGTCTCTGAAGATGGCAACGTGAAGCCATCGAACACCACTCCCATCCGGGGATATTGCCCCAAGAGAGCCGAGATCGAAGCCGCCAACGCCTCAATAAGATTCGTGGCAGTACGGGCGTCGACCCGGACCGTGATCCAAAGAACCAGCTCATGATTGGCACGGAACGCGGCGGCTCGCGAACCCTCTTCAGGGAATCTCGCTCTCGCGCAGTCCAGAATTCTGTCGGTGAGGCGTCTTGGAATAAAGCGTCGACCGGTTGGCGCAACAAACAAGGACTGCTGCATGGCAAACAGGAATGGCTCATCGAGAGGGCCTGCCATGTCGACGATCAAGTTCTTGGGAATCTCAGGGAACAGTTCTGAAAGACTGGCTAGTGGCCTCCTGTTGACCAGGAGAAGAACCTCTTTGTGGACGCCCTCTGCGATGAGGCCGTCGATCACGCTGAGTTCGTTCCAGATATGGTGCGCGAAGTGATCCGAGTTGACAATCATGCACGGCGTTGTCGATGGATTCGTGCGAAGCAGGCTGCTAAAGACTTCGTCTCGATGGTCTGAAAAGAATTGGAACGCGTACTGAATGTCAATACAGTCTCGCGCGATATGGCGTTCTTCTTGTTGGAACGAAACCAGCATTCGGCGGCTAGGAAAAAACAAACCGAGATCATGGCACCACGCATGCCCGCGTTTCAGGAAGTAGAACGTTTCCGTGTGTGCGAACCGAAACGCAAAAACAGGAACGGACTTCCAGGGATCGGACGGGCTGACAAGAACATCCCTCGTTGCGATGTCGGCGCCGCCGAACGGGTTCGGAATAACGAGAGCTTTCCTTCTGATCGAGCGTACCGCGTCTTGAAAGAAGGCTTCCGAGCTATTGAGGTTTTCGACAGCTGGTCCGCTGAAAGGCCCATCGACGCCTCGTCGCGCGGTGCTGAACTTGAGAAATCCTGAAAGATCCAGGCCCTCCAACAAATCCCGTCGAGCGTTTGGTTCTGGGTTGAAAAGCCGATGGATGGAGAGATCGGAGAGAATCATCCGCTACACAAGGACCAATTCTTTCTCATTGTCATGGTATTCTCAAGCTTCTCCAGTGTCTGAACTCGCGCTGATTCGGACCCGGCTCCGCAATCTGATTCGGCGCGTGCTGCGGATGGGAGACCAGGCTCGATTGCCGAAGACGCGGCCTGCTCCGGGACGCCGGATGACGCGCGCAGCGGCACAACGCACCGCAGCCAGTATGCAAGTGTGGCTCTACGAACACTTCCATCTCGCCGGGAAGCCCAAGAGTCCTTTCCAGCGAACGGACTGGGTCATCGCGTCGAGCGTGGCAATAGCGTTGCTCATTCCGGCGGGCGCGTGGATCGCGATCGATAATTCGCCGTTTGGCGGCGATCAATCCGAGTACGCCACGCGTACGCTGATCCTCTTTCGAACCCTCGTCGAATCCCCTTCGCGGTGGGTCACGTTGATGGCCACTGGTGATGGGTTCAGGCCACCTGGCATTGAGTGGGTAGGACAGTTCTTTGTTCCATTAGGGTATTTGATCGGCTCGGTTGATAAAGCATTGCTCTATTCCGTGCTGGCCATCCAGTTCATTTCCTTGATGCTCCTATTTCGTGCGATCTGGGAAATGACTGACGGCGACACTCTAACCGCCACGCTCGGCGCTCTCCTTCTTGCAGCCGCTCCAATATTTGTCGGTTCGTCACAAAACTACATGGTAGAGCCGTTGCAGGTTCTCGCGGTGACGTGGTTGCTGCTCATCCTGGCTCGGGCGCGTGACTGGAGTAGAGCACTGATTGTCGGCCAGCTCATGGCGGCTGGTACGCTCGCGATGTTAGCCAAAGCGAGTTCGCCGCTGTACTGCGTTGTACCTGCGCTCGTTGCCGTGACGTTTGTATTTCGGCCGGCGAGGTCGCGCGAATTGCGGCTGACCAGAGACCGAGCCGCTCTGTCAACCATGATTCTGACTGTTCCAGTAAGCATGGTGTGCCTCAGCTGGTACCTTCATAACTACCGGGCAGTGCTGGCGCATGCGTCCGGATCTTCGTTTGGTCGCTTTGCCGCAGTTTGGGGCAAAGAGGACACGTTCTTAAACTCACTGGCGTATTGGTTGGGGATACTCCTCAGGGGCCTTTTCTCAAATACGCCTACTCGATTCCTGATCTATGCGATTCTCTCAGGCGGAGTTCTGTATCTGGTCATCAGAACGAAGGACTTCGAGCGTGACCATCGAGCCGTCCTGGTCGCAGCTATTCAGTTGGCGGTGACACTCGCGGCATTTGCCTTGGCGTCCAATCGCCTACACCGATTCGCCTTGCCTCTGCTGCCGTATGGCGCCGTCTTGCTCAGTTTAATAGTGGCAGCGGTCAACAGGCGAATCCTGACAGGATTAGTAATCCTTGTCGTTGCCTATCAGTTCCTCGACGTGCATGCTCAGAAGCTCGGAATGATCAGGCCGACGCGGGCGGTCGCGGAGTTTGTGAGACGAATAGACCGTGATGGCAGGTCCCTTCGAACGATCGATTCGATAGTCGAGCGCACCTGTCGCCAGAGCGATCATGGCGTTGTTAATGTTCTCGCCATTGACGCGGTCTTCAAAGGACGAGATTGGCTCGCGCCAGTTCCCGCCAACTACGTTGTGCGAAAACATCTCGCGACTGGAACACAGGCCCCGCCGTGCAATTACATGTACGTTGGAAACAGTTTCTTCGGCAGCTCAGCGACCGATGCGTGGAATCACATTCTTTCGACCAGGGTCCGCTATGTGATTATCGCCGACCCCGCGGTCTATCCGCCTTCAGCCAGCGCAATGAACCAGACCCTGAATCCGGAAAATGCCCCTGTTGTCCTGAATCAGCTCAGAAACAGCGGCAGTTTCAACCCCCCGACCCGCTTGCCGGAAGATCCCGGGATTCTCATATTCGAAAGGGCTGTCGGAAGCGACCGAGCTATCACTTCGGATGTGGCCGCAAGGTGCATCGGTTCTGACGTCGTAGCCCCGTCAGTTGCTCTTCAATCCGTTACAGCGATGGGTACCGCGCGCCAGAATATCCGCTTGTACGAATGCGACGAACGCGCGTTTTCTATGATGGCGTTGTCGTTGTGCCCGGAAACAATGCGGAAATTGGCTTTTTCCTGATCATGAGCACGTCGTGGTTCCCAGCCCACTCGCGCTCACTGTATCCGGCGATTTGAACTTCTTCGATTTTCTCGACAACACTGAGGACATACGACGGAGAGGTCAAACTGAGCCCATACTCGGTGCCTTTGGCCGCCTCATATTCTCGATAGCCGAACCCACTCGTCAGGAATTCGCGTTTGACGTGCAGAAATAGATCGTCGGGGAGCAGTTTGGAGTACGTTTCATGGACCGTAAGCGAGAATCGGCCATGCAGCGTGACGAGGGCCACACCTTCCTTGGCGAGATTTCGTATGAGGAACGTGATCGCCTGCCGAAATTTATCTTCAGGAAGATGGGTTAACAGAGACCCGCACCAAATCAAATCAAACTGCGAATCGAACTCGTAGTCGAAGCGCTCGCGTCCATAAACGCCTTCGACATTGAATGTCTTCTTGCAATAGTCAACGGCTTCTGTATTGAGGTCGCACGCCACAAAATGACTTTCCGGAAAAAACGCGATGAGATGCCGCAAAACGCGGCCGAAGCCGCAGGGTAGGTCAAGTACCCTCGGGCAACGATCGAGTCCGGTCAACATCATCGCGTGAGAGATGGCGTAAACAGCACTTCGACCAATCCTCGAATACTGGTCGAGCCCCGAAGCGTCAAACATATCGTCTTGTTCGGAGATGGCGGTGTTGAGAGCTGCGGTCTCGTAAGCTGCCAGTCGCGCGTGAATACTTTCAAATCTTCGTCTCATGGGTCCCGGAGTAATCGTATACATAGTCGGGCTTTTCGAGTCGCGGATCTATTGGCGGCGGCCGCCGCTCGCGCAAACCCGGGACTACGACATGCTATCCTAGCGTTTCAATAAGAACATCGGCAATCATCGAGACCGACTCGCTACCTTATTCTCATGGCATTCTCAAGCTTCTCCTGTGTCTGAACTCGCGCCGATTCGAACACGGTTGAGCAATCTGATTCGGCGCGCGCTGCGGATCGGAGACCAGGCCCGATCACCGACGGTACGTTCCGCTTCGGGCCCGCGTCCGGAGGATGCGACGAGACCTCCCGACGTCAGCCCGCACGTTCATGCAGCTCCCCAGCCGCAGACGCTCGTCGATCTTTCCGCCGAATTACTCAACCGGTTGAACTCTGGCCAGGCCTACGCTAGCAGCGGGGAACTGGTACTCGCCGAGCAGCTGGGCCAGACGCTCGCGGGCAAGCTCGATGTTCACCATAACCCGTTTGGCGCGCAAAGATACCGCGACCTTCTGAGCCCGATTCTTGCCCAGCTGAGGCCCGTGGATCTGCAAGACGCCACGGTGGTCGACCTGTCGTGCGGGAGTCTCAATCCGTTCACGTTTTCGTTTCTGCTCCTGATGCTCGGGGCTGAACGCGCGTACTCGATCGATATCGAACCGATCCAGAGCGTGGAGACTGCGACCCGCGCGATGGCGACTGCGGCGGGGTGGCTGCTGCTGGAGCCGCATCGGATTCTCGATCGGCCCGACATCACGCTGGAAGAGGTGCTGCGAAATCTGAAAGGCTTCGATCTGCGGCTTCTCGCAACCGGCGATCCGGCGGGGATTGCCCCCGGCCGTCTGATCCATCGCGTCGAGCCCATGCACACTCTGTCGCTGGCCAACGACGAAGCCGGCGTTGTATTTTCCGTGTCGCTGCTCGAGCACGTGAACCCCGACGAAGGGGTCGAAGCCCTGCGCCGGATCACCACGCCGGGCGGGCTCGGCGTCCACGTGCTCGATCTCGTGGATCACCGCTTCTACTCGGGTGAAGTCGCCTCGCCGTTCGAGTTCCTCAAGATTCAGTCATCGGAGCCGCTCGTGCAAGGCAGCAACCGGCTTCGCCTCCCCGAGTTCTGCGCCTTGTTCGAGCGCCATGGCTTCTCCGTTGAGCGCATGGAAGACTGGGCGAACCACCCGCCGCCGACCGACAAGGAACAGGAGCAGTTCGTTGAGCCCTATCGCTCAATGCCCCGCGACATCATCAAGAAGACCGGCGCAAGGCTCTTCGTTCGGCGCGAAGGCGCGAGCGCAAAACGCCGCGTCCGTCGCGTGCAGGCAACGGATGCGCCCATCCAGGCAGCCACGCGGAGCGAACCACCTCCGGTGCGGGCTCGAGACGACGAAACGCCGGACAAACTGGTGTACGAGACGCTGCTCGCCACCGCTGCGGGCGCGCGGAGGAGCGAGTACGTCCCGCTGGACGAAAAAAATCGCCGGGCCGGCCATCCGCCTGTAAAACTCATCGCGTTCTATCTGCCGCAGTTTCATCCCATACCGGAAAACGACGAGTGGTGGGGGAAAGGCTTTACCGAGTGGACCAACGTGTCGAAAGCAGTCCCGCAGTTCCTCGGCCATTACCAGCCGCATCTGCCCGGCGAGTTGGGTTTTTATGACCTGCGCGTCCCCGACGTCCAGCGACGTCAAGTGGAGCTGGCGAGAAAGTACGGCATTTCCGGATTTTGCTTCTACTACTACTGGTTTGCCGGCAAGCGACTGCTGGAGCGGCCGCTCACCCAGTTCGTTTCAGATGCCGGTATCGATTTTCCGTTCTGCCTTTGCTGGGCCAACGAGAATTGGACGCGCCGCTGGGATGGGCAGGAAGACCACATCCTGATCGGGCAGTCGCACGGCGACGACATCGATGCCGCGTTCATCTCCGATATTGAACCGCTGCTCCGCCACAGGAACTACATTCGTATTCACGGCCGACCGGTTCTGCTGGTCTATCGCCCGGGCCTGCTTCGCGATCCGGCGGCAACGGCTGCGCATTGGCGTGAGCACTGCCGGAAGGTAGGGCTTCCCGACCCGTATCTGGTGGCCACCGAGGCGTTCGACACGCTCGACCCGCGCACTATCGGCTTCGACGCCGCCGTGGAGTTTCCTCCCAACACGGGCGGCCGCCGCCTTCCCTCTGAAATCACATCGGCGTTGACGCTCGTGAATCAGGCGTACGCGGGCGCCGTGTATCGATATACCGACATGATGGTCATCAAGGACCGTCAGCCGCCGCCGTATCAGCTTTTCAGGGCCGTGGCTCCTGGATTCGACAACGAGCCGCGCCGGCCGGGTGCAGGTTCCACGTATGCGTTCGCATCGCCGGCCTCGTACGGACGCTGGCTCGATGCAGACTGTCGAGCCACTCTTGCGGAGGCGGATGCCGACAAGCGCCTGGTGTTCATCAATGCGTGGAACGAATGGGCCGAAGGCGCGTACTTGGAACCAGATCGGCGATACGGATACGCGTACCTCGAAAAGACCGCGAAGGTGATCGAGGGGCTCTCGCAGCCCTGGACAATCCTGTTCGTGTCGCACGACGCCTGCCGGGGCGGCGCTCAGCTCGTGCTCCTCAACTTTCTCGAGTGGCTCAAGGCGCACGCGTCCATCCGACTCAAGGTGCTCTGCCTCGAGCCCGGCGAATGGCTGCCGCGTTTTCGAGAACTGGCCGACACGGTGCTCCTGTCGGAGCTCCAGGACAAGGCCGCGCGGGCGGTCGAGCCGGACCTAAAAACCCAGTTGCTGGATTTCTGCGGCGGCATGCCGTCTTTGATCTACGGCAACTCGGTCGCTTCGGGCCGTGTGTATCCGTCCCTCCGCAAGCTCAAGGCTCCCATCGTGACGCATTTCCACGAGCTGGAGACGAGCATTACCCGCTATGCGGCCGACTGGGTCGACGTCGTGCTCGCGCAATCTTTCCACCACATCGCGTGCTCGGAGGCCGTCCGCGACAACCTGGTCGTAGGTCATGGTGTTGCACCGACAGGCGTCACGACCGTTCACTCGTCGATTGGCGTCTCCTCGGTTTCCGTTCCACTCGACGAAGAGGAGCGCGCCGCGTTGCGGCGCAGCCTTGGTCTTCCACTCGACAAGCACCTCGTTATGGGATGCGGCATCGGCATGCCCTTTCGAAAAGGGGCCGATCTGTTCATCGAGGTTGGCCGGCAGCTTCGCCAACAGGGGAGAGACGACATCCACTTGTACTGGATCGGCGATTTCCCGAACGACGAGCGCGATGCCCAATATGGAGAGTGGTCCAGCCATCGCGCTCGACTCGAGGCGAGCGACGCGCCCCAGGTGACCTTCCTCGGAGTAAAAGAGGATCCTCAGCTGTACCTTCGCGCCTCAGATATCTTCCTGCTGCCCTCGCGGGAAGACCCATTTCCGCTTGTCGCTCTGGAGGCGGCGGCCTGCGGCGTGCCCATCATCTGCTTCGACAAGGCCGGCGGCATGCCGACGTTTGTCGGACAAGACGCCGGCCGGGTCGTGCCATTTGAAGATGTCGGTGCGATGGCGGCCGAAGTCGCGACGCTGAGCGCCAACGAGCCCGAGAGGCGCAAGCTCGGATTACGGGCGAGAGAGAAGCTCGTTTCGCGGTTCACCACCGAGTTCACGGCGCCGCACCTTCTTTCGACGTGCCACAGGGTCGCTCGTCAGAAGCCCGTGGTGTCGGTGATTGTTCCCAACTACAACCACGGGCGCTATTTGCCCGAGAGGCTTTCGAGCATCTTCAGCCAGACCTTCAGGGATTTCGAGGTCATCATTCTCGACGATGGCTCTTCTGATAACAGTCTGGAAGTCGTCGAGCAGTACCGCGAGCACGCCGACGTTCGAATTGTGAGGAACGAGCGAAACTCCGGCTCGACGTTCAAGCAGTGGTTGAAGGGCATCGACCTGGTCCGGGCCGACATCGTGTGGATTGCCGAATCGGATGACGGTTGCGAGCCCGATTTTGTCGAGGCCATGCTCGAAGCGTTACACGATCCACGGGTCAGGCTTGCGTATGCGAACTCCCATGTTTGGAACGATCGGAGCCTCGTGGTGGGCGATTACACGAGCACGGATTATCTTCAGTCGCTATCTCCCACCAAATGGACGCAGTCGTATCAGGTGTCTGCCGAGCAGGAAATCAACGACGGATTGGGTGTCAAGAACACCATCTTGAGTGCCAGCTCGGTGATGTTCAAGAAGTTCGAGCTCAGCGCCGGCGTGCGTACTCAACTCGAGACCATGAAGATTGCCGGCGACTGGTATTTCTTCATCCACGCCATTGCAGGCGGCGACGTCTCTTACACGCCGAGGAAGCTCAACTATCACCGGCGCCACGATGAGAGTGTCGTTGGCAAGTTACTGAAGGAAAATCGCGTCGAACAGTTCTTCCTCGAGTTCTACGCGGTACAGAGCAGAATTTTCGAGGCGTACCGGCTCGTCGACGGTTTCGAGTCGAAATGGGAAAGGTATCTCAGGGCTCAGTGGAACGCATTCTTTCCCGATCGACCCTTCGAAGATGTGAATCGCTACTATCCAATCAGCCGCGCCCGCGAGCAGATCGCGAAGTCCCTTTCGAAGTCTGCTCCCGAGTGAGGAGACACCCTTGAGAATCAACTGATCGGCGTCGCTGAGCCCAGCCAATCTCGTTGGCCGAGCGACAAAGGCCCTGAAGGCAGGAAGAGAGGATTCGCCGGCAGCGCGTCCCCTTCGAGCAGCCAATGATAATGCACATGCACCAGGTGTGGGAAAACTGTCCGGGCTAAAGCCGGATTAATTTGCTCGTGCAGGTGTAGCGGATAATTGTAGGTCGGCGGCAATTCCAGAACCCGCCGGGTCGTACTCCAGATCGCCTGGGATAGAGCTGCTTGATTTGAGCCCCACAGCTTACCCACTCCGGCTTCGACCCAACCCGCGCCGGCCCGGAAGGAAGGACCATTAGAATATGGACGAAGGCCTTGTCGAATTGACCTGAAGAAGAAGTCTGCCCAGCGGCGCATGATTCCCAGTCCACCTCGTACCACCACCAGGCCGCCGTTGTAATTGGCCTTGATTCGTTGACGATCAACAAAGGACTCGCTCCAGGGAATCTCGTCATAATCTACGCCCGAACAGCGGCAGAGGTTTTGCCAATACGTGTCGCACGAATCCTCGGGCCCAGCGGTGGATATGCCTTTGATGTCCACTGGTCGCACCGCCACATCAATCTCGGGTGGAAGCATGAACTCGCTCGGATCACGCAGAAAGAGCGTGTCACTGTCCAGGATCACCAGGATATCGTGATGGCACGTATCCTCGATGTGCGCAGCCGCGACCACTCGATTCGCAGATCCGTACTCGGGACATTCCGTGTTGAGGATCGTGTCGACATACCGGGCTCCGAGATCGCCAAGTCTTCTGCGCGTAGCTATGGAAATTGGATGTCCGGCGCGTGGCGAAACAGCGTAAAGCGAACAGTTATTGAAGGGGCGCGCGTAGAGTCTAATACTTTCGAAAAGAAGAAGAGTCTGCGCCTCTAAGACGCCGCCCTCGATGCATGTGACAAAGCCTACGTCGGGCTGCTCCATCATGTTGAAAGCTGACGATCTATTCAACATGAGCCGGTGCCGTCGAAGCCGTCC
>JBGPFL010000084.1:0-10397 GCA_041483295.1 Blastocatellia bacterium
AATTGCGAACCTCCGCAATTTCGCATTTCGAAATTCGCATTTCGAAATTTACTTGTTGTCGGACTGGGGAATCAGGTTGTAGACCGTGTTCTTGAAGACGATGATCGCGCTATCTGTTTCTCCGAAAGCCTTAAAAAACGCCTTTAGCTTATTGGTCTTTTCAAGCAGTTCTTTGTAGACGTCGCTGTCTCTGACAACGGTCACAACCGGCAACTTCCGGTCAGAGTTATATTCAGAATCGGTCCAGATTCCGCGTGTAAGCCAGAAGCTCTTCTTGCCAACTCTCTTTTCCGGGCTGTGAGATCGGTCGGGACGGGCGCTCTCACCCCCGACTAGGGAGCGGCTGCGTGCACCACTCGTGAGGCCCGCGCGCGGCTCGCCTTCCAGTGTTGCTTTATGCTTGGGAGCTCCACCATCGTTCGACCTGATGGCGGCGATGGCATCCTTCTCTCGTTCAGTCTTGGGCCCAGCGTCAACCGCGCCTGGCTTGAGCGTTTCGACTCTAGCGGAGCGCGTATCCTCCGAAGGCAACTTGAGCGCAGTGTCTTTGCTGATCTTAGCTCTGCTCTCCTCTGCGCCTGCCTGCGGCGACGCAGGCGCGGCAGCGCTGGCGGTCACTTTCTCATTGGTTTCTTTGAGCTTGGCGTCATCCCGGGCGGCGGCCAAGTCTCCAAGTGGGTTCTTCTTGCGTTCTGGAGCTTCGGCAGCGGCCCGATTTTCGGCTACGAGAGAAGTCGTCGGCTCGCCGGCATCTTTCTTGAGAGCGTCGGTGGCGATCGACCTTCGCGTCTCTCTCTCTCCCTGCCTGCTGAACGCAGCGACCGGCTGTGTGTTGCCATTTGCAGTTGCGGCAGGGGCGGATCCCGGTTCCTGGCTCGAAATCTCCGCCGCAGGTTCGGCGGTCAGAGGGGACTCAGCCTGAGCCACCTGCTTGTCCTGTGCTATCCGGGGTTCCCCACTTCGCCGGACCAGAAGGGGAATGCTTATGCTGATCACCACCAGCGCGGTGGCCACAATCGCCCATCGAGGGCTCGCGACCCCCCATAAACCTGTCTTGAGGGAAGCGAGCCAACCGGACTCCCTGAGTCCGGAATCACGGGCGACATCAGGTACCGGGGACGTGATCGAATCGGCGTCGGCCATGCGAGCCAGCGCAACCACGCTGGTTCGGCACCCGGCGCAGTCGGAAAGATGTCGCTCATACCGTGCGCGTTCAACACCCGCGAGGCCGCGTTCAATATAGGCACTTGCCCAATCCGGATCGAACTCAGGACAGGCGGACGCGGATTCTCCCGGTCGCCTAATATGGGACCGAAGCAGGTTATCGAACACCCTATTATTGGTTTTTCTTAGCAGCGTCTTCATTACTTCAACTTCTTCTCCTTCAAGAGAACGTCACTTGGCGTTCAGCTTGCGAGCTTTTTCCCCTCATCTTGGAGCAATTGCGTCTCCAGTGGGCGTTCTGGCGGACCGGTCTCGCTCAGGCTCGGGCGACGCAGACTCGAACAGGTATTCCCGAACGTTGAGGTCCAATTGTTCGGCAGCCAACTCGATGGCCTCGCTTATCTCGCGCCGGTTGAACCGGTGATCGCGAGCCAGGCTCTTCTCCACCAGCTTTCGCGTCCGCTTCTGGACTTTGGTAAGCCAGCGACTGATGGTGGCCTCATGCACGTCGAACAGGCGGCCGATCTCGCGCAGGGTCATCTCATCATAGTAGTAATAGACCAGCAGGAGGCGCTCGCGCGCCTCCAAGTCTGCTATCGCGCGTCCGAACGCGTCGCCCACTGCGGCCCGATACCGCTCGCCGATGAACGACACTTCGCTGGGGGGGACCCGCTCGACGGCATCCACGGACCGCACCATCCGATCCATGTCCTCGGTCTCTTCAGGCTGGACGAAGCGGCTCGTCTGGCGGTAGAGATCGGCCGACAACTGGAAGACCACCGCACGAAGCCAGCCCCGAAGCGACCCGCGGCCAGAATAAAAGGAGAATTTGCTGACCCGGGCCCCACCTGACTCCCTCAGCCCATAAAGCTCCGCGAAAGTTGAATCGGCCAGATGCTCGGCCGCGCTCGGGTCCGAAGTCATTGTGCGGGCTATGTTGACCATATAACTTCGGTAGTCTCGAAAGAAATCCTCCCAGGCGGCTTCGTCCCCCCTGGCACAAGCAACCGCAAGGCAAAGATCGTCGCAGTTGACGGAGGATAAGAACTCGGCAAGCTGGCTGCGGGCATCCTCAGTGGGGCCAGGATTGCCTGTCGTCTCCTCAAGAGTCTTTGCCAGGTATTTCTTCGCCGAGGCGTGCAGCGATACGGCCATTTCATCATCGCTCACGCTGTAGCGTCGTTGAATGCGTGCCAGCAACTGACCGATCTCGCTTTTGAACGCACTCTGGAATTCTTCAACAGTCATTGCGATCCTCTGGCGCTCTTAACGGCCTTACACGCTGGCAATTGGCTTCGGTTCGAGGCGACCACATGCTAGCACAAAAGCGCCTCTGTTACCTAAGTATATTGGCCCGCGAACGGCGTCAGTCTCTGCGTTGAAGTTGACCTGAAAGACAATGGCGCGGCAGGTTGAAAGCAAACTGCCACGGGCTTACGCTCGTGGGCTTTTGCGAGCTTGCTGCATTAGGTCTTACCGCGTCGAGCGCTCACAGCTTCAATTCTGCTTCGATCTCGCGTATCGTGGTCACCAGGTTGAGCAGCTCGCTGTCGCTGACGGTCCGTCCACGCATTACCTGTTCACAAAGCATCAGTAGACGACCCAGCTCGTGCTCACCCAGTGTGGCTCGCCGCGCCACCGCCGCTGCGAGTCGGGAGGTTTCAATCTTAGAGGGCATGCTGCTATAACGGCAGAGTCGCTTGCGGAACTCAAAATAGATGTTTTGCATAGCAACGTCGCGGGCCCGCGCGAGCCTGGTGATGTTTGCCATCCCGGACACAAATTCGAGATTGGTCGTGCGACGCTCCTGTCTGAGCGGCACCGGCCGGCCAAACCTGCGCCCATAGGTGTATACGGCGACAATCACGATCAGCCCCGCCTGCACCATCATCCACGGCGCCGGGGTGCCCCGGAAGTAGGCCATCAATCCGCCTCCCTGCGATGTTCCGAATCCATGGTGGTATTCATCGAACGCGATCATGCCGCTCGACCAGCCGGCAAAGAGGTTCATTGCCAGTACCGCATTGTCAGCCTGTGATATCCCATTGTTGGCCACGACGTAAGGATCGGTCAGCAGAACGATGCGGCCTTTGCCCAGACTTGCATCAGCGAGCACCACCGCCCGGTCGTTACCCAGATGGGCAACGACGCTTGGACTACTTACCGTCACTGACGTGGCGTATGGAGAAAGCTGGACGCGCTGGACTCGACGAGTGAAAAGAGTCGGCTGAAGAGCGTGTATGTCCGCCATTGACACGCCCCAGTGAGTGTCAATCTCAGCCTCGTTGAAGCGCAGTGTGATCTCCCGGTCAATTATGACCACGACTCCGCCACCTTCTACCCAGCGGGTCAGACTCTCAATCTCCTCTTCGCTCGGATTTCTGTATGGCGGGGGAGCGATTATAACCAGGGCGCCCACATCGGGACGCTCCTTTAGTCTTGTATAGGGGATCTGCAGGCGTGTGACTCTATAACCGCTCTCTTCCAGTAGAGTGTAATAGGCGAGCGTGCCATAAGGCGTCGGCTGATACGAAGAACGATTGCAGTTCTGTTCGGTCTCATCACTGGCCCGGGTGTCGACGAAGAAGAGAAAGTTGATGAGGACGAGGAGACCGAACAGCCCGCCGACAAGTAAGATTCCGCTGGTGCTCTGTTTCATCGTTCGTTTCTCGTTTCTCGTTTCTCGTTTCTCGTTTCTTGTTCTCGGCACCACTGAACGAGCAACGACAAACGAGAAACGAGAAACGCCCCCGTCTACTTCACATTGAAAAGATCGACGCCTTCAAGCGTCCAGCCGCCTGACGCGCGGTAAAGCACTAAGACGGCCGTGCCTGCCTGGTCTCGGCCGCCGGCTTTCACTTTCAGAGCAACGTCCAATGCCACGCGGCTCGCATCTATTTGATCCACTCTCAGAATCTCGGTTGTCCATTCGGTCGGCGGAGTGAGGGTAAGACCCTGAACGAAGCGCTTCAGATTATTCTTCACGACCAGGGTGAACAGCTTGTCTGATGAAGGCTGCTTGATCAACGAATCGAGTTGGAGGACAAAAGCTCGAATGGAGTCGTCGACTGCCGGGGCGGAGTTTGCAGCGCGTTCCGCCTTAGCCAGCGTCTCACGCGCCAGGAACTGCGCGGGCGCTTCTTCAGCCTCCGCCAGACCCTTGCGCAGATACTGAACGGCTTCGGCCGGCTGATTCTTGCCAAGCGAGATCTGCCCGAGCGTTATGTAAGCCCAGGCAAGTGCCGACCCCGTCGCCGGCTCGACCTTTATCGCAGCATTCGCCTCGCTCACGGCCTCTTCGTTCTTCTTCTCAGCGGCAAGCGTTCTGGCAAGCCACGCATGAAACTGCGAGCAGGAGGGCGCCGAACGAACCGCTTCCTTGAGCCTGGTTTCCGCGTCCTGGTAGTCGCCCTTGTTGAATGCAGCGAGGCTGTCATTGAACAGCGTCTGCTCCCAGGTGCGAGTCGGCTTGGCGTCGTTGTCGTAGTTAGTCTGAACGATCAGCTTTTCCGGATCGATCTCTATTGTAGCAATCTTCTCATCGCTCTGGATGTCCGTAGAAGTCAGGTCTTCAGATGGCACCGGCACCGAGACCCTCAGTTGTTTACCCGACGCGGTCACGGCGAGCAACACGGCCGTCACCTCTCCGGTGCCGAGATTGCGAATGTTCACGCGCTGAAAGCCGGGTCTATCACCCGGCTGTGGGATTCCGACGACCAGGTCGGGTTCGATTATTGAGTCGACCCATTGCTGAAAAAGTTTGTCGACATCGGGGCCAGCCGCTTTGGCCAGTTCCTTGCGAAGATCGTCACTCGTTATGATCTTTGTTTGGGCACCGGCAAAGAGCACCTTCACTGCGGCGAGGAACTTGTCGCGGCCTCCCGTTTCGGCGAAAAGCCTGAGCACGAGGGGTCCCTTCGCGAACGCCGCTGCGCTGTAAGTCGGGGAGAGGACTGTCTGAACGCCGAGTTCCGCGTCTCGCCCGGTCTTCGCGATGGGCGTGTAGCCCGCCCGCATTCGACGAAAGGCTTCGCGCGCCCCGTCCGCGCCGAATCGTTCCTCGAAGTAGAGCGCCGCCAGATATCGAGGCAGCGAATCGCGCAACAGGGCGGTGCTACGAGCCCTCTGGCCGGGCCGATCAGCCTGCGCAGACCTCGACTCCTGGCCCCGTACGCGCACGCGGCCTTCGGTCCAGAGCCGGGCTATGGCATCGGCCAGCAACTCGAGCGTCCCCGCATTCACCGCCTCGCGACGGAACGTCTGCTGGGCCAGCACAAGCGCTCCGGGAACCGAGAGGTTTCCCGTGCGCGTCGACGATATTATGCTCAGGCTGGCGCCCGAGGGTGGAGGACCGAGCGTTCTGGTAAAGAAATCGATGATGCGGCCCGCTTCATCTCGCAGTCGCACAACCGCTGGCAGCCCCGCTGCAGGCGCCTTTGAATCCGTTGCAGATGTGAGACCGGGCTGCAAATAAATCTCAATCTTTACGCCTCCATGCTCTGAAGAGACCGGGCGCTCAAAGCCGCCGGCGACAAAGAATGGAAGCGAGTCTAGCGGCTCATCGAAGGTAAAGGTCTGTCCCCCATCACTCTTGAGCGCGCCCGCCGAGGCCACGCGGAAATTGGGCGCATTGGAAGGCCCGTTGACTGTCAGCGTAAACGGCGCAGTCACTGCGCCATACATCGCGAACATGGTCGAAGGCGTAGGGAACCACACCGCCTCCGGAGCCATCAAGACTTCGCTGGCAGTAATACCTGCCGTACTTGTCGATTCGGGCACCTCCAGACGGTAGCTGATCTCGACCTTCGCTTTGGCCCCTGCCGCTATCGCAACTTCGGGTGTGAGCGTGATCTGATTCAGTGCGATGACGCGCCGGTCCTCGGCGCTATCGACCCGGGCTGCAACCCCGTTGACCGTAGCCGCGGTGATCTTCGCCAACTTTGTTAGTTTCAGATAGAGCCGATCCTTTGGCGAGGAACCGAGGTTTGAGATCTCGAGCCCGGCGCGCGCATCGAGAGCGCCGGCAGCAAGGTCGATGCGAGCAGTGATGTTGTAACGATCGACCTCGATATCTTGAGCCGACACCGCCCCGGCCGAAACGAAGGCTAAGAAAAGCGCAGCAAGTAGCTTCTTGTACATTTGATTCAAGAACCTTTAGAGAAAGCGTTGGACACCCTTCCGCGCGGGTTCACTCATAGTTCGTCGCGGACAAGTTCATTTATGGCCTTAAGCTTTTCGAGCAGCCGCTCGAGTCTATCGAGTGGAAGGCTGTTGGGCCCGTCGGACAAAGCCGCCGCCGGGTTGTCGTGCACCTCCATAAAGACCCCGTCGACTCCGCAGGCAACACCCGCGCGCGCCATGTATTCGATGAACTGAGAATCGCCCCCGCTCGCAGTCCCCAGTCCCCCGGGCCGCTGAAGACTGTGTGTCACATCGTAGACAACCGGATGACCGAAGCTTCTCATGATGGGAAAGCCGCGGAAGTCGACCACGAGATTGTTATACCCGAAGCTCGCTCCGCGCTCGGTTACCAGCACCCGATCGTTCCCTTGAGAAGTAATCTTTTCGATGGCGTTCTTCATATCGTGCGGGGCCAGGAACTGCCCCTTTTTTATGTTGACGGCTCGACCCGAGCGCGCGGCTTCGACGATCAAATCTGTTTGGCGGGAAAGGAACGCGGGAATCTGGAGCACGTCGGCGACTTCTGCAGCCCCTCGAACCTGCGAGACGCTGTGGACATCGGTGAGCACGGGGAGGCCAAGGTCGTTGCGCACACGCCCAAGCACTCGCAGAGCTTCTTCGATGCCGGGTCCGCGATAGGCGGATCCCGAAGTCCGATTGGCTTTGTCGTAAGACGCTTTGAAGATGTAAGGAAGGTCAATGCGTCGTGTGATTGCGCTGATGGCTTCAGCCATCTTGAGGGCGTGGGTTTCGCTTTCGACGACACAGGGCCCGGCAATCAAGAAGAGCTGTCCCGAGCCGAGATCTACGTTTGCGACCTTAAAGGATTTGACCGCGGACGGCATAGATGAACGGACATTCTACACGGCGGAGCTCTGAATGTGAAAGCTGGAACGAGAGAGAGAGCATTCAGAGTTCAAGCGTGGTCACGCTCACTCGCAAGCTTGCGGTCACGAGTAACCGCAAGCTGCACCAGATCGCGCGCGAACAGAAGATCGAGCGTCCAATCCAGAACTACTCTTACCCGCTTTTCGAGGAGCGGGATGCGCATGAGGTAATACGTCCGCCACAGGAACCATGCGCCGAACCCTGAGAATCGGGTTCCCATAAGATCCGCGATTCCGGTGCGCTCACCCACGATAGCAAGCTGGCCCATCGTTCGATAATCAAAGGCTCTCGGCGCCCCGATTCCCAGCTCAGCGGCGATATTGCGGCCGGCCGTCTTACCTTCGCGCACGGCGTGTTGAGCGGTGGGCGGGTGCGGCTTGCCGGTGCGAGGGTCCGGGATGTGAGCGCAGTCTCCCAACGCCCAGACGCCTTTAATGCCCTCCACTTCAAGATACTGGTTTACTCGAATCCGCCCGCGCTCGTCCTTGGGCACGTCGAGTCGCTCGACGAGCGGGTCGGGGGTAACGCCGGCGGCCCAGATCAAGGTCCGGGTCTTGATGCGCTCGCCGGTTGATAGCTCAAAAGTATCCGCGCTTACTTTCGTGACTCTGGTCTTCGTGTAAACCTCAACGCCTCGTTCTCCCAGAACTCTCTCGGCGAAGCGCGCGAGATCTTCGTTCATCTCGGGCAACAGCCGGGGCCCTGCCTCGATCAACATCATCCGAAGCTTCTTCCGGTCTATTTCGGGATACTACCTGACGGCCTCGCGAACGAAATCATTCAGTGCGCCGCAAACCTCGACACCGGTGAGCCCGCCGCCGGCAATAACGAAGGTAAGCAGCTCTTCAGCCCGTTCGGGTACGACGGCTGCTTCTTCAAGCTTGTCGATTATGTGATTGCGCACGAAGATCGCATCCCCGAGTGTCTTGAATGAAATCGAATGTTCGGCCGCGCCTGGAATCCCAAAATAGTTGGTCGACGATCCAAGGGCAATCACCAGGTGATCGTAGCAAAACTTTTGTGGAGCGTCCGTCACGCTGTGCCGGGCAGAGACCGTTCGCGAGTTCAAGTCTACGTCCTCGACAGCCACCTCGGCGAAATTCGTTCGACGAAGCAACTTCCTGAGCGGGCTGACGATGTGACGAGTACCGATGCTCCCTGCGCCAGTCTCGGGCAGCATAGGAGTGAACAAAAAGAAGTTCTGTTGGCTGAGCAGGGTGACTTCGGCGTTCCCAGCTCGTCGAAGCAACTTCTCGAGCTGCAGAGCGGTATACAAACCCGCGAAGCCGCCGCCTACGATGACGATCCTGGTCTTAGACATTCAGCCCCCGTGAATATGGAGAAGCAGATGTTGGAGCGAGCGCTCGTTGACACCCTGGTCCCGGTAAGGTATAAGGGTGGTGCGCAAAAATCGCAAGCTCACAACGAATATCAGCGGGCCCCACGACCACGGATATTCCGGATCAACGCGTACGCCCCCCAGAGCCCTCGCGAGTCGCCGCCCAACCGCGGCTCGAGGCGCAGCACGCAGGATTTCATATAAGTTTCTCTTGTAATGGGCTTGTCGAAGGAAAGCTTCAACCCCTACTCGCAGGTTTTGGTCGATGGCTCCCCCGCCGTTCCAAGATCAGCCCTCGAAGCGAGGTTTGAGTGCCACCCAGTTTGAAGAGCAGAGCTGCCGATCTGGAGCGGCTCGTGAACGAACGTGCTGAAATTGTGAAGAGGGTCTTGCGCGACTATCGCGAGACGGCAAGGGCCAGTGCTGCCGCAGCGAAGGGATCTACCCGTCCTCGCGACCGCGCCCGACTAAACCGGAAGCGTATGATCGTCGAGCGAGCCAACGCGGAATACATCCAGTTGCAGAAGGAACTCGATACGCTGCGCTCGCGCATGCAGGCACGCAAGTAAGCAGCCCGGAGCCTCTCGAATCGTTGGCAAGTTTCTCTCTGCGTACCTCTATGTCCTCGGCGGTGGCCGATTGGCTCAAAGACGGTCAACCGCGGAGGACGAAGCGGAGCGCAGAGCTTCAGTTGCGGCCAGCGGCGACTCTGTGCTGCATTCTCGCCTCAAACACACCTGGACACAAAGGAGCACGACAAGTGTAAAGCCGACGGCCTTGCTGCTGCTTTTGTGGCTTCGAGTCTTCGTGTGCGAAACCTGGGTTGGCTCGGCCTGCCACGGACAATCAGGTTTTGATCTGAGTTGAGGGTCGGCCGTAAACGCCGGCCGTCAGATTCCGCCGTACGCGCCACACCTCTCCGAGTACTTCGAAGTAGGTTCCCAGTGTGACTTTGCCTTCCGGGTCGTTCTCCCAGGCTATGGGGACTTCCTTTATCCGATAGCCGCAATGGCGGGCGACGGCGAGCACTTCCACGTCAAAACCCCAGCGGTCGACGATGAGTTTGGGGAAGAGGTCATCGGTGCAAGCGGCCGTCAACATCTTGAAGCCGGCTTGCGTATCTTTGATTCCCGGCACTGCAAGCGCTCGGATGATCAGATTCCCACCTTCTCCTGCTATCTTGCGATACCAGGGCTGGGAGACGGTGATCACAGATTCCTTCATACCTCGCGATCCGATGACCACGTCGTACCCCTCTTCGAAAAATGGCCAGAAGCGCTCGACGTGATCTATGGTCGTCGAGTTGTCGGCGTCCATGAACAGCCGAAACTGCCCACACGCGTCCAGCATTCCGAGGCGCACCGCCGCTCCCTTTCCGTGATTGCGCCCGTCCGAGTGTGTTACGACCCGTAGGGGAATCGAACTGGAACTCCGTTCCTTCACGACGCGGGCCGTACCGTCCGTGGATCCATCGTCGGCGACGACGACCTCTGTTCTGTACTCCTGGCGGGCTAGATAGCTGAGGACCTCATCGAGTGTCTTCGGAAGCCGGCGCTCCTCGTTGTAAGCAGGGATGACGACCGAGAGACGAACTGTGGCGTTGTCATTCATATGCGCGATTGATTCTGCTGCTCCGGCTGCGGTTTCCAGAGTGCAGGCAGGTGGCTCAGGGAAGCTCCGACCCAGCCCGACGGTGTGTATCAAATCCTCCCGCCAAAGTCGTGCATAATAGCATTAGGACTGCTCGTTTGCAAAAAAGGCCTTGTACGGGCGGGCCTCCGTGCCCGCCCCTGATCGGTGCATGGTAATCATTTAGGGGCGGGCG
>JBGPFL010000085.1:0-10384 GCA_041483295.1 Blastocatellia bacterium
ACCTGAGTCTCTTCGTTGGATCTCACAGTGACGGTTTCGTTTAGCTCGCCGACTTCCAGGTTGACGTTGCCGCTCGCCGCTTCCCCAATCTCGACCTTCAGACTCAGCAGAGCGGTCTTAAAGCCCTTCGCCGTGAACTTGACCTCGTAATCGCCGGCCTCGAGCGCGCTGATGACATAGGCGCCCTTCGACGTCGTACCCACATTGAACCTTCGTCCTCTTGCGCTCTGAATGACGGTGATCCTTGCGTCCGGAATCACGGCCCCGCGGACATCCGCGACGGTCCCTTCGATGCTTCCGGTGGGTACCTGGGCAGTTGCGCGGCGAGGCGAGGAAACGGTCAAGAGCAGCGCTGATAGCGGTATCACAATAGCGGTTCCGGCATAAGCGCGCCAGGATAGGGCAGATGTTCTCTTCTTCTGCATGGCCACCTCGTGGAGGTCCTTAGGCGTAGCGGGGGAAAATCAGGTAGGGGCAGTGCTCGGCGAAATCAGCGGGCAAGGTGCACTGCAAAGAGGTTCGACTCAAGGTCCTCAGAGCTGAACCTGCACGAACCTCTATAGGATACTATGAATTCGGTCTGCGCCCAAGCTCATGACGGAGTTCCTCATTACAGAAGACGGGAAAGGCCCGGCGGCCGGTACTACTCCTCCTGGCGACCCGCAGCTCAGTCGAGCGAAGACGGCACGGCGAGTATAACACGAAGTTTCAGCTGAAAGGATTTAATCTTACGTTTGGCTACGGAGATGGAGACGCCCCAATCAAGAGGACTCGAAGGGCTTGCCGCTTGCTTCAAGGGGCGGGACGTTGGACTCTCTTACGAGGGACGTCCCTTATGGTGTCCAGCTCGACACTCACTTATTTCTCTGTTCGGGACACTGACAGTCCTCTCGCGTCACTATTGAGTCGAATCGCTTCTGTTGGTCAGCCGTCAGCAGCACTCGCATGCGCGTACGCGCGCTCTCGCGCAACGCGTCATAGCGCGGCCTTACATCCGCACACACGGCCTTGTACCGGATGCGCGTCTCGTCGATGATCGTGCGCATCAGCGAAGCCTGGTGGGCATCAAGCTCGAGTTCGCGTTGCAACGTCTCGAAGTATGCATCGCCGCTGCGGATCGACGGCACGGCCTCGATCGCGCTGCGCATTGACGGCACGACGGCTTTCGCGCTGTCTCCATCCTGGCGGAAGCCGTTGAGCGACCCGGTCACCACGCCGAGCCCGAATACGAACACAAGCACGCACCAGGTCTTGATCAGGTTCTTCTTTTGCGCGGTCATCGTTGTGTCTCCTGGTTGTCATCGGCGAAGAGCGTAGCGAGCACTTCGTTGTTCGAGATGGCGCACTCCTCACTGTTGGAGAGCGCGCAGGCACCGGCTGCGAAAACAAGAATGCGTGGCGCCTCGGGTGCCGGAATGCCTGGGTAATATGCCGCTTTCTGCTCCCCCCTGGCCGCATGCATCTTAGCGCTTAGACCCAGACGTGGGACAAATGTGACAACGACCGTCACCAGCGCCATCGCCGGCACCGCTAGCCTGGCCGCTCGAAGGAAACCCAGCCAGCTACCCGTTGGACCTTCTGTCTCTCGTTGCCGTGCGGCGATCGACGCTCGAATGCGCGAGTAAAGCAGCGGCCCGCTCGCCGCTTCAATCTCGCCGTCACTCGCCCGGGCCGCGCGCACCAGATCTTCCCCAACCTCGTCCAGTCGTTCTCCATTCGGATCGGGTTTCGTTCTCGAGAACATAGATTCCTCCGTTCACACAAACTCATTCAGCACTTTTCGCAGCGCCGCGCGGGCTCGGTGGGCGCGAACCTTCACTTTAGAAATCGACCACGCCATAAGCTCCGCTATCTCGCTGACCGAGGTCTCCTCGGCATCAAGAAGGGTGAGCACGAGCCGGTCGTCCAGGCTTAGCCGGGCAAGCAGCTTCTCTGCCAGGTCGCGCGCGATCGCTTTCGATTCGGCGTCCCCAGCGGCAGGCCCGGACCGATTCCGCGTCTTCAGCCAGAGTATTTCGGTGTCGGTCACGCTGCCGATCATTGTTTCCGGCCGCCGGTTGATCTTACGGAGCTCGTCGTAGCAGGCGTTGATGGCGATACGTGAAAGCCAGGTGGCAAACGACGCCCCTCGCATCGGAGAATAGTCCCCCAGAGCGAAGTAGAGTTTGGTGAAAATCTCCTGCACCAACTCCTCAATTCTCTCGGGCCGATTGAAGAAACGACCGACTACCCACGCGATTCGTCTCCGATGGCGCTCGAATAGCAGTTCAAAGGCGGCTTCATCGCCCCCGGATGCTGCGCGAGCCAGATATTCGTCGGTTGCTTCGATGGGACTGTCCAATTCCGGGTTGGAGGCCGCGACGTTGAGGTTGTCGGTGATCTCATCCATTCGACGTGCCTGATCCACGACCCGGGTTGGACCCACTAGATAACCCTGCTTCAAATAGAACCCACTTTCTCCCCGCAAGCTATCATCGAACCTGATTGGAAGCCAGCGGGCGTCAGCCCGTGGTACCTCGCTTTCAACCAAAGAGCGGGTCCATCCGACAATCCCCGGATAAGCTCGTTCGACGACACACCTGCTCAACTACCATTAAACGTAAGGCTGTCAGGTTTGGTTACAGGGCGAGCCCCAAATGCGCAGGTCGGGCGCATGGAATGAGAAGGCCGCCAAGATTGGCTATTAGCTGTTGCTGGAGTTGGGCATCGAGAGGGTCACCCACAATTTCGGCTCGGGCGACCTCCTGCGCAATCTACTTTGATCCCATTCGCAGCCTGATCCCAAACCTTGCCAGCAGCGGAGGGCCAACGGTCCGCAGCGGGGTCCGGCCAATCGTATATTCGCGATCGAACAGGTTCTCGACGGCTGCGAATAGCTCAACGCCGTGGCCGACCGGCCGCGACGCAAGCGCATCAAGCGTGAAGAAGCGGTCGAGCTTGAACTGGTTTTGATCGTCATCAAACTGCGCGCCGACCAGACGGCCCTGCAATCCAACGATCACGCGCGAAGGGTTAGAATACCGCATCTGAAATGTGAGTTGATGCCGAGGCACTTGAGGAATGAGGAGCCCTTCCAGAGCAGTGCTGGCGGGGAACTCCAATACAGTCGCGTCGACGAACTGATAGCTGCTCGAAAGCACGAGAGTGTGAGTGACGTGAGCTTCTGTCTCGAGCTCGACGCCTCGCGAGCCAGTGCGTCCAAGATTCTGGCGTCTGCGGGTGATCAGATCGGGAGTTACAGTCAGGGTGACGTTTGCAATCGGGCGCGTGATCTCGCTCCAGAAGAATGTGCCGCGAGCGCTGAATCGTCGATCGAGCGCCGTGACGCTCGCTCCGCCCTCGCCGCCGGTGAGCCGTTCGGCTTTCAGCCCGACGTTGGCCTGGGTGACGACGTTGCCTACCCGAAAGGATCTGTAGAGTTCGTTGAGCGTCGGCGCCCGAAACGCGCGATAGCCCGACGCAAAGAGAGAGACTCTCTCGTCCGGTCTATAGATGAGAGACAACCGAGGGCTGAAGGCCGTCTCATCTCGATCCAGAAACTTCGTGACGGTTGCCGGGCCCGGTGTAGCCAGCGGCCGCGAGGTCGAAAGAGCATCGTAATTGCGCCAGCGATCTACCCGCCCGCCCACCGCGGCCGATAACTTCGACGTAATGTTGATTAAGTCCTGTCCGAAAACTCCCAGAGTTCGTTCGCGTCCGCCCGCGCCGACTGCCGACGAGAGCCGCCCGGTCACAAACACCAGCTCGTCGCTTGCGCCTCTAACCTCGCGCGCATCCAGCCCGGCTACCACGGTCTGCCTCGAACCGGCTGCTCGCGACCACTGCGACGTGAACCCCGTTTGTTGAGCGGGCACTCGCTGGCTGCGAGTGAGCGTTTCGCTGTTGCGGTTCGCCGCCACCGCCGAGAAATCCTGGTCGTATACCTGCGTGCTGACATAGGCCCGCGCGGAAAGAGCGACGGCGCTCCTGGATTGCCAGTCACTGCCGCCCGAGAGTTGCCGTATGTGAGTGCGGTTTTGCTGAAGAGGCGTGCCGTTCTCGCGCTCCTCGCCGAAGACGGAGCCTCGCAAGAAGATTCGTCCCGCGTCGGAGATCAACCGTTCCAGAGTGAGGTCTACCGTAGTGTGCTCGGACCCGGCAGGAGTGTCTGCCGCGCCGCGCTGGCGCTCATCGACGATTCGATAGCCATCGGTGTGAAATGTCTCCACCGAAAGCTGCGCTCCCAACCGGGCGAATCGGCCGCCCGCGTAAAAGGAGGCATCAGGCGTCTGCTGATTCCCGCAAGAAACCTCGAGTGACACAACACCATCTTTCGGATCATGATTTATGAAGTTAATCACTCCGCCAAGCGCGTCGCTGCCGTAAAGATGCGAACCGCCTCCACGCACAACCTCGATGCGGTCGATGGATTCGCGAGGGACGCGTCCCCAATAGATCCATCCTCCGAAAGGATCGTTGATCGGGATTCCATCCGCCAGCACAACCGCGCGACTGGCCCCGCTCGCGCCCACGCCTCGAAGCGAGACTCCTTGCGAAGTCGGATTCGCGGTGCGGCTGCCGGAGCGCCGAAAGAGGCTGAAGCCGGGCACTTGCCGCAAAGCATCATCCAGAGCCAGCGCCGCCGTTGCCGACAGCTCTTCGCTGGACAGCACGACCACGCTTGCCGCTGTCTCGCTGAGTCGCGTCTGAGTTCGCTCGGCGGTAACCGTGATCTGTTCAGCCACGAGTGCAGGTTGGAGGGCAATATCCAGCGCGGCGGTATCGCCCGCCCTCCAATCTCTCTGGTAGGTGCGGAAGCCCTGAGCTTTTGCGCTAAGCCTACCGCTGGTTGACGTAACCCCTTCGAAGGCAAACCGTCCTTCGCCGTCGGTGATTCGTTTGGCGGTAAAGGCGCCGCTGCTGAAGACGACTTCAGCGCCAACGACCGGCGCGCCGGTCTGGTCGGTGACCGCGCCTTCTATTCGCACCTGCTGCAGCGGCAGACCCGGAAGACCGAAGGCCGGCGGGTGAAGTGCGACAAGCAAAAAGAAGAGAACCGAGACGCGACAGGGCAACAAGAGACGCAGGCGGCTAATTCTTCGCATCACCATCCTCCATTCTCACTTTCCCTTCGAGTAGGCAACCCGCCAGATCTTGTTTGCGCCATCGTCTGCGATCAGCATCGAGCCGTCCTTGAGAACGAGCAGTCCCACCGGCCGCCCCCACACCTCACGACTCTCTTCGCCCATCATCCAGCCGGTGATGAAGTCGTCGTAGCCGCCTACAGGCTTTCCATTCTTGAAGCGAACGCGAATGATCTTATAGCCGGTGCGTTTCGACCGATTCCACGACCCATGCAGTGCGAGAAAGGCATCGCCGCGATAAGCTGCGGGGAACATCCTGCCGGTGTAGAAAGTCAGGCCCAGCACCGCCGAGTGAGCCTGGATCAAGACATCAGGCACCAGCGCCTTCTTCACCAGTTCGGGTCGTTCGCCCTTTCGCCGGGGATCTTCGTTGGATCCGGTGTAAGAGAAGGGCCAGCCGTAGAAGCCGCCATCTCTGATCGAGGTCAGGTAGTCGGGCACCAGATCGTCGCCCAGCAGGTCTCGCTCCTGGACCGCCGCCCACAACGTGCGAGTGCCGGGATAGAAGGCCAACCCGATCGGATTGCGAGTGCCGCTGGCGTAGATTTTGTGACCGCTGCCGTCGGGGTTGTACTCGGAGATGGCAGCGCGAAGGGGATCGCTTTCGGCATCTACGTTCGACTGCGAGCCAACAGTGACGTACAGCTTCGAGTTGTCGGGGCTGAAGAGCACATTGCGAGTCCAGTGCTCTCGGTAGCCATTCATTGGGAGGGAGGCGATCTTCTCGGCCTCGCCCTCGGCCTTGATTTGTCCCGCCTTATACTTGAATCTCACCACGGCGTCGGTGTTGCCGACGTAGAGGTAGTCTCTCCAGAAGGCCATGCCGAAGGGCCGAGAGAGTCCGCGGGCGAACTCGAACCGTTCGTCGACTTTGCCATCGCCATTGGTGTCACGCAGTATTCTGATCCGTCCCTCTTCAGACTCGGCAACAAACACATCGCCATTAGGCGCGAGCGCCATCCAGCGCGGCTTCTTAAGATCACCTTCGGCGAACTCGCTTATGGTGAACCCCGGCGGCAGGGTAAGGTTGGCGCCCGTGGGTCTCGGGACAATGTTCGGAAAGTTGCGCGGTCCTTGAGCAACCGCCGGAGGTGGCAGACTCGCCGGCGTGATGTCGTAGTGCCCTGGTGTGGGCGGCCTCCTGGGCTCGGGCTTCCGCGCGTTAAACTTCCGCTCCTGCGCGCATCCGAGGATGGTAAGAGAAAGAAGCACCGCGGCCGGCAGGGCAGCCCGGCCTGCAATCCCGATCATCGAAGCCAGAACCTTAGTCGCTTTTGTCATGTCTCTCAATTCCTTCTGCAGGTGATGTGGTGATCTGAACGTCCGCGCGCTACTGGGTCATCTTCCCGCGCCGATTTCAAACTCGATGTATTACAAAATGACACTCGAGGAGTCGCCCCGCGTGCACCCGCGGTCCGGCCATTTAATCATGCTTAACAATCTTCCAGCAACAGCAGGAGCAGTAGGCAGTAAGCAGTAGGCGGTAGGCAGTAGGGAGTAAGCCTACCACCTACCCCTACCACCTATCACCTACCGCCTACCGCCTACTGCCTACTGCCTACTCCTGTTGTATAATGCCGCGATGCCAAAGCGGAAGATAGGAGTCGAAGTAGGGACTGAAGATCATTTCTGGAGTGAAGCCCAGAACAGATACGTCTACTCCTATCACTGCCCGGCATGCAGGGAGCTAAGAATCATTCCCGAGCTTGGAATACACCGTTGTGATTGCGGATCCTGGCTCATCATCACCGATCAGACATCCAAGCCTCCCCGACGTTAGAAGTTCCGATCGGCCCTGATTCTTAGTCGTCTGGACATTCATCGGCCGGGCTTGCTGTTTGGCCCTGCCCGTTGCCTTTTCCCTTGCCCTTGGTCCTTGCCCCGGAACTGGATTTGCGGGTACGTCAGGACCGGGACCAGCCCTTGACGACGTTCATTGGAGATGAGGATACATGCAAGCAAAACCAGACCCCATCGCACAAGACATCAGCGCTCTCAGGGTGTCCCCCGCCATTCAGCAGGGCGTACGCGAGTTTGTCTCTCAAGTTGTCGACCTTTACGCCGGGGACCTGGTATCGGTCAGCGCATTCGGGAGCGCGGTTACCGGCGATTACGACAGCGAGGAGTCAGATATCAATCTGCTGATCGTCTATTCGGATCTCGAGATCGTAGAACTGGCTCGGGTGGCCAATTTGAGCCGGCACTGGCTGCGCAAGCATAAGTTCGCGCCTCGCTTCCTCTCGAAGCGCAACGTCGACGACTCGGCCGCCTATTTTCAGATTGATTTTCTCTCGATGCGTGATGCTCACTTGGTTATCTGCGGCGAGGATGTGTTGGCCGGCATCCAGATGCGGCCAGAGCAGCTTCGCTGGCAGATAGCATACGAAGTGAAAGCGATGCGCATGAGGCTCAAGCAGCAGTATTGGCGAACTGTGGATGACCCGCAACGGATGCGCGTTGTGCTGACCGACCGCTTCACGTCGCTGGTCCACCTGATGCGCGCGCTGCTTCTGCTTCGCAGCTTGCCGGCTCCGGTTATGCGGCGCGAGACGCTCGATGCGGCGGCCGAGCACTTCGGAATAGACCGGGAGTGCGCTGCCAGACTGCTAGATTTGCGGCGCGGCAAGACACCCGGCCGCGAGGCCCTCGGCGGCCTGTTCGCCGGTCTGATGGAGATGATCCGCATTATCGACTCCGGCGTGGAGGAGAGAACGGTATGAGCCGGAGACCAATCGCCCTGTTCGCCTTCACCCTGCTGTTGGCGCTGACCGCAGCGGTGCGATCCGCGGCCGAGACTGAGGATTACTCGATCGACAACTACGAGTTGACGGTCCAGAGCCAAACGGGAAGCACACGCGTGGGGGTCACGATGGATATCACCTATCGGATCCGATCGGGAATGAAGTCGACCGGTTTCAAATACCTCGGGAACTACGACGTCGAACAACTCAGCGGGCAGGACTCTGAGGGACGGGTCATCAAGACCTGGGTTGATCATCAGCGCGAGACTCGCGTGAACTGGAGCTTCGCTGCCGCCGGGCCGGGCTTGAAGCGCGTTATTCTCACCTTTACCATTCCGCACGCAATAACCAACGGCACCAGTAATGAGAATCGCTTTGAGGCCGACTGGGCCGGCGTCTTCAAGGTGCCGGTCAACAAGGCAGTCTATCGATTCATCTTTCCTGACAATGCCGTGCGCAGCGTGGTATGTACTCCTTCAGAGTACGCGATAAGAGAGCGAAACAACTGCCGAAGCATCGAGATGACGCAGGCGCCTTTTCACAACGCCACGTTCGAGATGACCTTCTGGCCCAGGATCGTGGATGGAGGGTGGACCCTGGCTTCGTTGGGGAGAAGGACGTCTAGAGCCTGGTTTTCCGGATCCTGGCTTTCCCGGCAGTTGGGCAATCTTTTGCTATGGTTCGTCGTTCTGATATTCATCGGAGTCATTCTGATAACCAGAAGGGTGAAGCGCGCACGAACCGTCTCGGCGGGTTCTTCCTGGTGGTCGTCTGGAAGTAGCTGCGCGGGGGGGAGCAGTTGCAGTAGCTGCGGGAGCAGTTGCGGAGGCGGATGCGGAGGTGGCTGCGGTGGATGACTTGCGACTCAACGCCCATCGAGAGAAGAGCGTTGCGAACGGCCTGCCGAGTGCGACGTGGATCGGCGGGCTTCCAAGGCTCGGCGTCGGACTTGGTTTTCGCAGACCGCTTGTTCGCGAAATCCTGTCGCACGCCACCGAGATAGATTTTCTCGAAATCATCTCGGAGCATTACCTCAACCCAACCGGATTCGAGGCTCGCGAGTTGCAGGAGCTCGGCCGACGATTTCAGTTGATCCCTCACGGCTTGAGCCTGTCGCCGGGAACCGCAGAGCCTGTGAGACAAGATTACGTGCGAGCAATCGGCCGGCTAGTCGACCGTGTCCAGGCTCCCTGGTGGAGCGATCACTTGGCGATGACTCGCTCGGGCCGAATAGACATCGGCCACCTGGCGCCGATTCCGCTAACCGAAGAGATGCTCGAGATCGTCTGCGACAATATCAAACAGGCGCAGTCGGAAGTGACCGCTCCGTTCATCATCGAGAACATTGCTTACACGCTCCGAATGCCGGGCGCGGAGATGAGCGAGGCCGAGTTCCTTTGTCGAGTTGTGGAGACGACCGACTCGGGGTTGCTTCTCGATCTAATGAACCTGCATGCGAACTCGCGAAATCACGGCTACGACCCGTACGAATTTCTGGCTGCGATACCGCTCCAATGCATCGTGCAGGTTCACATAATCGGCGGCCACTATCACAACGGAGTGCTGATCGATAGCCATTCGCATCGCACGCCGGACGAGGTCTGGCGCCTGCTCGAGTTCGTCGCGCGGCAAACCGAAATCAAAGCCGTGCTGATCGAATGGGACGAACAGTTCCCCGATTTCAGCGTGATTCTCGAAGAGATCGCGCGCGCGCGAGAAGTATTAGCCGGAAGGGAAGAGGCGGCTTATGTCGGCGCTTGAGGTTCAACAACTGCTCGCCCGGCTGTACACGGACCCGAGAATGCTCGAGGAGTTTCTCTCGGACCGCGAAGGCTTTTGCGCGAGACAAGCGAACGGCTGCGGTGAGCTGATCCGCCAGATCGATCCGGGCCAGTTGGAGTTCTTCGCTGTTTCGCTCAGATCGAAGCGCGCAGGCGAGGTGAAGAAGCTATTGCCGATGACAGTAAGGGCATTGGGCAGCAGATTCGCGGAAGAGTTCGATCGGTATGCTGCCAGGACGATAGCGAGCGGAGACAAGAAGCACCTGGCCGACGCGATGGCCTTCTGCGAGTGCTTGATTGAGCGGTCCGAGTACTTCGAGGATCTCACGCTGGAGTCAGCGGCATTTGAGTTACTGGACTTCAAGGTTCGATTCGACTTGAAAAGGGACGGCAGGGATCCTGTGGTTGTGGAGGCGAACCCTGGACGGCGGCCGTGGCTGCGGATGAAGAGATTCTCTTACGATCTCCCGGCGCTGACGGGCGGTGACTATTTGGACCAACGCAGGAGTGAGCGGGTGCGACTCGCGTTATTCGCACGGCTGCCCGGCCTTCGCGGCATCTGGTATTGGTGAAGCACTGCCTGGCCAGACGTGGAGTGCGGCGCTCGCTGGTGAGCTGAAAGCGAGGCGGTACGGGCGGCCCACCGTTGGCGCCCCTGAATTGAAATCGTACGCGGGGTGATTTAGAAGGGGGGGCCCCGGCGGGGCCGCCGGCAAGGTCTTTTAGCTTCAAGCGGAGT
>JBGPFL010000086.1:0-10373 GCA_041483295.1 Blastocatellia bacterium
AGTGTGCCGGGATGGGTGCGACCTTCACGGCATTGGGGCTTTCAGGCTCCACAGGCTACTTCGCTCAGGTCGGAGATAGCCGCGCCTACGTGATTCGAACCGGACAGGTGCAACAACTGACGCGCGATCAATCGCTGGTCGGCCAGTTGGTCCAGGCGGGCCACATAACCGAAGAGGAAGCTGAACGCCACACCTATAAGAACGTCATCCTTCAAGCTCTCGGGGCCTCCCCGACGATCACTGTCGAAGTTGACATGCTTGGCCTGCGCGATATGGACATAGTGCTCCTTTGCAGCGACGGATTATCGAACAAGCTGCGCGCTGACGAGATGAAACAGTTAGTAGACGACTCGCCGTCTCTGAAGGAGGCTTGTGAATCGCTGGTGGCGCTTGCCAACGAGCGTGGGGGCGAGGACAACATCACGGTGATGATAGCCCAGTTCGCAGGCAGTGGGCTGCCCGGCCCCGAGCGGCGCTCGGTTAGTTTCACGGCCGGCTTGATAGCCGATGCGAGTATGCTGGATCGTTGGGGCGCCGAGAGCATACCGCGCGATCCCGACCTGCCTTACGAGATTGAATCTCGCCTCGTGGATGATGTGGATGATGAAGAGGACACGATCACTCCTACCGACAAGTTGAAACTCCCCGAGTAACCCACAAAGACTCATACAGGCACTCAGGACCCTGAAAAATGACGAGAGCCGATTACGACATCATCACCTTCGACTGTTACGGAACGCTGATCGACTGGGAGAGAGGAATTGTGAACGCGTTTCTCTCAGAGGCTGCTCGCGACGGAGTCGAACTCGACGCGAGATCCATCATCGCAGCATACATGGCGGAAGAACCCGCCGTAGAAGGCGAACAATATCGACCCTATCGGGACGTGCTCGGCGAAACAGCTCAGCGGGTAGCGGGGGAATTAGGTTGGACGATCGAACCTGAGCGGGCGGGCTTCCTCGCGGCCAGCGTTCCGAGATGGCAACCGTTTCCCGATACAAACCCGGCGCTCGAACGGCTGGCTCAGAAGTTTCAGCTTGGGATTCTCTCGAACATCGATGACGACCTGCTCGAAGCAACACTCAAACACCTCACTGTGCGATTCGATCTTACGATAACGGCCGAGCGAGTGCGTTCGTATAAACCCGGACTATCGCACTTTCAGGAAGCGGTCGCTCGAACGCTCGGTAAGCGGCTCCTGCACGCAGCGCAGAGCTACTTCCACGATGTAGTTCCGACAAGCCGGCTCAAGATCCCGGTTGCATGGGTCAATCGCAAAGGTGAGAGCATCGGCGGAGGCGGGATAGAACCTACCTACCAGCTTCAGGACCTGACTGGGCTGGCCGATCTGCTCGGCGCGTGAGGGGAACAGGATCCAGGATTTGTCATTTGCTGCTTGTTCGTAGTCAATGGCGCTCCCTTGCCGCGAGGCTAAGAATGCAAATGACAAGTACAAATGACAAGTGACAAATCCTTCACTGCCGGAGCCATTCTACTACCTCAGCGTCGGTCAGCTTCTCGTGGGCTACTCTGAAGGCATTGCCGCGACCTAGCGACTTGTACACGTTTTCCATCCACTCAGTTCGGAACCGCCCGCCCGCGTTGTGAATCAATAGTCTTGATGGGGCTGCCAGTGCGACCGCAGCGCGCAAGTCGCCCGCGCGGCGAAGGCCCGGCGCGAATAGATCCTTCAAAAAAGCTTCATCACTCATATTGTCAAACTGGGCGACGTCGACCGCAGTACGTCCGATCTCGGGAGCCAGCCCGCGCGCCAGCAGGCACCACAGACCCGCTCTTCCCTGGCCAACAAGATCTGCACGCGCGACGTCTTCCCTGTTTCTCAGGTATGCCACTGCCGTCAGAATGTCCTGCACGCGATTGGCAAGATCGGTGCGATTGTACGTCGTGAAGTATTTCACGTCAGCAGCTCGATTGCCTCTCGCTTCGCCTGTCTGAAAACAATCGATCGATAAGACCAACTGCCCGCTCTTCAACAGTGCCCCTACGAACTCTCCCGGAGAATCCTTACTCGCCCCCGTCACGCCCTGGCTCCCTTGCTCGTTCACTACGAGTGTGGCCACCAACTCGCGGCTGCGGGGAGAAGGGACCCACAAAACAGCCGGCACCCGGTCGCCTTCGTTCTTTCGGCCGACGAAAAAACGCTCACCGGTGAATCCCGGACCCTTGAAGCTCTGCGCATTGGACACCTCCAGATCGGCTCCAGCAGGCAGTTTCGCGGCAAGTGAATGCTCCAGCGCCGGCTCCATTCGCGTCCTGAAGTCTTTCAACCCTTCGGCGGCATCGGGCTTGATCGTGTCCAGTTGCCTTTGAGCGTCGCCTATCAAATAGGCGGTCAGGCGGTCAGCGTCAACAAGGTTCTTCGGCCGCTCAATGCCATAGAACACCAGGAGATCCGTGAGACTCTCGGCCTTGAATCGCTTCTCTTTGAGTTGACTCTCGTCGGGGCTGTTCAATAGCCAGCGGCCGAACCACTTATAGACTGCCTCGCGGCTCTCTTTGTTATAGTTGTGGGGCGCGTTCATCTGTACGGCGCTGACTCGGTCCTCGGCGTCAAAGAGTTTGTAGATGCTCTTGATCGCTGGATACTCGACCTTGAGTGTGTCGCTGGTCCAATCACCAGTAGCTGAAACGAGCAGCAGCGGCCGCGGCGCCGCAAGCGCAGCGAGCTCCACGTTGAAAGTGTCTATTCGCAAGCCGGGCGCATTTTCGCACAAACAACCGCCCTGCATATGAGCGGAAACCATATTGACAGGCGCGCCCACTTTGACGCGACCGTCGACGGCCATCAACAGGAAAGTCTGAGTGCCCCCTCCGGATTCGCCAGTGGCCGCAATGCGTTCCTGATCCACTTCAGGCAACGAGCATAGAAAGTCCACCGCGCGAATGCTGTCCCAGAGTTGAAGCCCTGCGAGACTTATGCCCCAAAGCTCCTCGCGCTGTCCGCCGAAGCCGTGAGTCAGTTGGGTGCTGTCGCCGTAGCCGACCATGTCATAAGTGAAAACGATATAGCCCTGGCGAGCGAAGTTGATGGCGCGGCCGGGTCCGGAGCAGATGTCCGTATCTTCAAGCCGCCCGTAGGTCCAGTGGCCATGTGGGCTGACGATCGCAGGGAGCGGACCGGTTCGATTGCGCGGCCGGTAGAGATTGCCGGTTACCAGGAAACCCGGGTGGCTTTCGAAGTAAGCCTTCTCAACTGTGTAGCCCTCGCGCTCGATGCGGCCGACTACGCGGGCGTTGAGAGGAGATCTGGGCGGCATCGGCAAAAGGCCCGCGCTTGCGAGAATCTGAGAGCGCAGGTAATCGGCGCGCTCCAGCCACTCTTGCCTCGTCCGATAGCCTGAGAAGGTGTAGACCTTGTTGAGATCGCAGACCTCTGTGAGCCTGCGGTCCACCGAAGGCGGCCCTTGAGGCTGAGACTCAGCCCTTCCGAAGACCACCAGTACGGAGAGCAGCACCAGGACAAGGAAACTAGCGGAATGTCTTTTCATAGGAACCCCATCTCAGTCAAGTTTCGTGCAATCTAACATCGAGGAAGGGTAGGTTCAAACCCGCCGACTGTACGGGCGGCCCTCCGTGGCCCCCCCTTCCTAATAGAGTTTCCGCCCATTGATCCGGGGCGGCCCCGGCGGGCCGCCCGTACAGGTTTCATCGCTGAAACAACGATGGGAACCGGCTGCCCTGGAGCATCCGGGAGGCAGCTTCGAAAACATCATCGGCCAAACTGTTGCCCGACGGCCCCGATACGTCTCGATCAGCGTGTGACGGGTGCGCTCGGAGGCTGCCGTCTCGAACTTCGAGCATTGGCGTGCGAAAGCCCGAGGTCAGATTGACCAGCTCTGGGTCATCAGTGATGACCATACTGGCACGCGCCATCGCGGCTGCCGCTTCCAAAGCACGGGGTGAAACAAGCTTGATTGAGCCTGGCGGCAGGGACGAGCTGACGCGGTCGGTGAAGATACGACTCGAGGGCTCATCCACCGCGACAATTCGAGCTCCGAAGTTATTCGCGAGCCTGACCGCGACTTCGCTTATACACTCGACTACGCCTCGGCGCTGCGCAGTTGCGCTCGAGCCATAGAGAATCACGAGTGGCTCTCCGCCCCTTGATCCATGCCGCACAAGCAATTCCTCGAAGCGCTTGTGCCCTTCCACAGGAACGAAGACGCCGGAATCAGAAACGACAATCTCGAGACCGAGCTGCCCTATAACATTCGCACACTCAGCCGCATGATCGCCGGCCCGGCTCGGCCTGCCGCGTCCCCCGAAAAAGAGGTCGACCAGACTACGAAGTCTCGACGGCCTGACCAGTCGAACGTGAGGGATCAGGCGGCAAGCAATCTGAGTCTCGGCCCCGGCTGAGAAATCGAGCACCAGATCGAAAGTCTCGCCCCGCGCGGCCCTAACAAGTCTTATCAAACTCTTGAGCGCGAATCCGCGACCTCGGTCGCCGGACTTGAGAGCGCCGAGGTCTATGAGGGACGCCAGGCCGGTGACCGCCAATATCTCACACGTGGCTCTCGACGCCGCGACGACGAGCCGGGTCTGAGGATAAGCGTCCTTCAGCGCTCTCAGAGCCGGGAGCACTGCCAGGGACCTGCAAAAGGGCGAGTCATCGATGGCAAGAATGGATCGCGGGTGATACGGCATATCAGAATTATAAGGGCAGTAGGCAGTAGGCAGTAAGCAGTAGGCAGTAGGGAGTAGGGGCAGGCAGTAGATCAACTAGCGCCGACCGATCACAACAAACTGCTACTCATAATCTCCACTCCATACTCCCTACTGCCTACTGCGTACTGCTCACTTCCTACTCCTTACTGCCTGCCGCTTACTCCCCACTGCCTACTGCCTACCGCCTACTGCCTACTGCCTACCGCCTACTGCCGCCTAAAGCTCGGCCAGCAGATTTACTACCGCTTCCGTCTTGCTCAGATCCTCGAGGAGCGCGTCCGGCGAGTGCTGACTCAGTTGCGTAGCGGTGTGGAAGCCTGAGGCAACGGCAAGAACTCGGGCGCCGAAGTGGCGAGCGCAAGCTATATCGCGAGGCGTGTCTCCTACGATAACGAATCGATCGGGTGCAAGGGTTACTCCCAGGTGCTTGCCGATTCGCTCGGCCGCAATTGCGGGTAGATGGTTCCGGTCCTCCGCATCGCTGCCGAATGCGCCCCGTCCTCGAAAGTAATCCCATATTCCTGAGACTCGGAGCTTGGCTTCGGCCAGTCGTTCGACGTTTCCGGTAAGCAGACTGGGAATGAATCGCGAATCCCCGGACAGGGCTTCCAGCAGCTCGCGCACGCCTGCGCACAACCGAAAGACTTCGCCGGTCGAGGCGAGGTCCCTGAGTATCTCGACCATGGCGGCTTCCAGCACTGGGAGACGTCTCCAAATGGCTTCTGCGCTGAGGCCTTCGCATTCGAGCGCCTCGCGGTAGATGGCCATGTCGGTCTTGCCCGAAAAGTCTACTTCGTCGATTCGCCCGCAGGTGCCGAATATACCGTCGAGCATCCCGCGGATCCGGCCGCGATATTCGGGCCGCCGCACCGCGCGAATCAGCGTGCCGTCGATGTCAAACAAGAGGACACGGATTTGTCCGTTGTCAGTTGTCAGTTGTCCGTTGTCCGTTGTCAGTTGCTCCTTGTCAGGTGTCCGTTGTCCGTGGTCAGTTGTCCGTGGTCAGTTGTTAGCTCCCGTTTTTCCTTCGTTCCGTGACCCACAACTGACGACTGACTGGCAACTGACCACGGACAACTGACCACTGACCACTGACTTCCTCACACATTAAACCTGAAATGAATCACGTCGCCGTCGTGTACGACGTACTCCTTGCCTTCCAGCTTTAGCTTACCCTGTTCGCGGCAACGCGCCTCGCTCTTCAACTCGATCAAATCCTCGAAACGGATCACCTCTGCCCGAATGAAGCCCCGCTCGATATCCGAGTGAATCACTCCTGCCGCTCGGTGGGCAGTGGTGCCACGCTTGATCGACCACGCGCGGCACTCGTCTTCCCCGCTCGTCAGGAAACTGATCAAGTCGAGCAACAGGTAAGCGGCGCGAATGAATCTGTCGCGCGCCGGTTCGGTGATCCCGAGATCCTGAAGGAACTCGCGCTGCTCATCTTCAGTGAGCTGGGCTATGTCCATCTCGGCCCTGCCGGACATCGCGATGAGGCTCAACGTTCTGGACGCGGCCAGTTCGATCACGTCACCAGGCGGCTCGCTCCCTGCCGCGTCCTCGCTGACGTTGAGCAACAACAACAGCGGCTTGAGACTCAAGAAGCGAAAGCCTGCAATAAGCCCAAGCTGTTCGTGCGCTATCGCGAGGTCTCTCAACGGGCGTTCTTCTTCGAGTGCGGCCTTAAGGCTTTCCAGCAACTCACGTTCGCGGGTCGAGTCCTTCTCCTTCTTGAGCCGAGCGATGCGAGTCTCAATCTGGACCATATCGGTCAGGATCAACTCATCGTCGAACGCCTTGATGTCACGCATAGGGTCGGCGCCTTGAGTCAACATCGGACTGTCAAACCCGCGCACGACGTGAACCAGCGCTTCGACTTCACGCATGTGCTGAACGAGCTTGGGGTCGAGCCCGGTCTCAGATCGTTCGGCCTGATCGCCCTGGGGCCCGGCAACATCGACAAAACTCATTTCGACGTAGGTCTGCTTCTTGGGGTTGTAAAGCTCGGCGAGCTTGTCCACTCGAGAATCGGGCACTTTGATGACTCCGACGTTGGCTTTTTCACGAGCGCCAAAACCTCCGACCTCGGCGGTCAGTCCGGTTAGCGTATTGAAGATTGTCGTCTTGCCCGACCCCGCGAATCCTACGAGTCCTACTTTCATTGGCCCCCCGCCCGATTGCGGATTTCGGATTGGGGATTTCGGATTGTAGTCCGATTCCAAGGCGACCTCGCACGTCTGCCTCCTCCGCAATCCGCAATCAGCAATCCGCATTCCGCAATCTAAGAATCCCTCAGGTCTTTCCCGGTCATCAGCGCCGGCTTCGCAACCCCAAGCAACCCCAGCATCGTCGGAGCGATGTCCTGAAGCGATCCCCCCGCTCGCAACTTACCCCGATAGTCGCCGATCAGGATCAGCGGCACCAGGTTAGTCGTGTGCGCCGTGAAAGGTTGTCCCGTATCGGGATCGATCATCTGTTCTGCGTTGCCGTGATCGGCGGTAATGATGACCGCGCCGCCTCTTGCACGAATTGCCTCGACCACCCTTCCTGCGCAGGCGTCAATTGTTTCAATGGCCTTGATTGCCGCTTCCAGAATGCCTGTGTGACCGACCATATCCGCATTCGCGTAGTTCATGATTATCACATCAAACTCGGCGCTCTGGATCTCCCTGAGCACATTATCGGTCACCTCAGCCGCGCTCATTTCGGGTTTCAGATCATAGGTGGCTACCTTCGGCGAAGGGATCAAGATTCGCTTCTCACCGGGGAACTCAGCTTCGACTCCGCCGTTAAAGAAAAACGTCACGTGCGCGTACTTTTCAGTCTCCGCGATGCGCAGGTTCTTCAAGCCGGCTTCGGCAAGAACGTCGGCAAGAATCTGCTCGTGTTTCACCGGGCCGAACGCTACCGGCAGGTGAAAGTCGGCGTTGTACTGCGTCATACAGGTAAACCTGATATCGAGTCTTGGCCCCCGATCGAAGCCGGCGAAGCCATCTTCGGTGAACGCCCGAGTGAGTTGGCGCGCGCGGTCGGCTCTAAAGTTAAAGAAGATCACGCTGTCCCGATCTTGAATTGCGGCAAGCGGCTTTTCAGCCTGGTCGGTGATTACGATGGGCGGCATGAACTCGTCAGTGATGCCTTCGCCGTAGAACTCGCGAATCGCGGCTACAGCGTCAAGCCGCGGCCGGCCCTCCGATCGAGTGAGCAGTCGATAGGCCTTTTCGGTTCGGTCCCATCGGCGGTCGCGATCCATTACGTGGTAACGGCCGATAATCGTTGCTACATGTCCGACGCCGTACTCGCTCATCTTCTCCAACAGGTCCGCGACGTACCCGGCTCCCGCATGGGGCGAGGTGTCCCGCCCATCCAGAAAGCCGTGGACAAATACCCGATCGACACCTCGCTGTTTAGCCATTCGCAACAGCGCGTGGAGGTGTTCGTGCCACGAGTGAACTCCGCCTTCGGAGACAAGCCCCATCAGATGAAGCGCCGACTTATTGTTCTTCGCATGGTCGATGGCCTGCGCCAGTGCCGGGTTATCGAAGAACTCGCCGGTCTCGATAGCGTGATCTATGCGGGAGATGTCCATCCGGACGATGCGGCCGGCGCCGATAGTAAGGTGACCCACCTCGCTGTTGCCCATCTGTCCCGGAGGCAACCCGACCGACTTGCCCGACCCGTCGATCAAGGTGTTTGGGTAGTTTGCAAACCACTCATCAAAGTGCGGCGTGCGTGCGTGCGCGATTGCGTTCCCTTCTCGGTTGGGCGAATAACCGAATCCATCGAGAATAATGAGTGCGAGCGGGGTGTTCGTGACGCTGGCCAACGTTTTCTCCTGTTAGAAATAAACTCGACGCGTGATCCGTGATTCGTGATGCGTGATTCGTCACGCATCACGGATCACGCATCACGGATCACCCCGCCACTGCTCCAGAACGCGGTCGACTTTGCCTCTCACCTGTTCGCGCGCCAGCGTACGGTCGTCATACTGGAATAGCAGCTTGTCGTAGTCGGTATAGCGGTGACGGACGTGAGCTTGAACGGCCAGGAAGATAGCATCCGCGGAAAACTCCTTTGCTGCTGCCGATCGTCCGACGCGGCCGCTGTGCTTAAGGCAGGCATGCTCCGCGATCTGAGTTTCCACCCCCGCCGGAATGGCAGGAAACTGGTCGCTGATCGCCTGGGCGAATCGAGCGACATAATCCTGGTCAAGCCACTCTCGACGCTCGGCCTCTCTGGCCCGACGACGCTCGCGTAAATCCGCATCGGCCTCAGACTCCGCGTAAGCCTGATCGATGGCCTCCGGTTCCGCCAGAATGCCCTGCCGCTCGTAGCGCTTTCTGGTCCGCGACCACTCGACCACCACGGCCCACAACTTTGAATGTTTCGTGGAACGGCGAGTAATGGCAGTGTCGCCGCGGGAAAGAAACTCGAGGCTACCGAGGTCCGCGCACTCGAGGCACAGAGCCTTCTCATCCAGGAGGCGAATCATATTCCCTCGCCCGAGTTCAGCGCCACACTCCGAACACTTGGTATCACGCCGCACGCGAAAGACTACGATCTCTTTCTTCTCCAGGGGGCCAGCCATGGAGAAATATTGCCTCAAAGCGCGGGTGATACTCAAGAACGTTACTCGTTACTCGTTTCTCGTTTCTCGTTTCTCGTTTGTCGTTTCTCGTTTATCGTTTGTCGTTGCTCGTTGCTCGTTGTTAGCGCGGCGCCCGCGAGGTCTATTACTAAGTGAAACGAGAAACGACAAACGAGAAACGAGAAACGGCGGTTTGCGCGTTGACGTGCCCGCTCGCGGTTGGTACAAGAAGAAGGATTCGCATGGAGCGCCCGTGCGACAGACAGTAATGGCCAAAGAGCAAAAGAAGAAGATTCGATGGTCGTCGGCCTGGGCCGATGCACGTGAACTGGTGTGGGCGCACCGCAAGCGTCTGGCACTAGGCGCGGTGCTGATGATCGTTAACCAGGCGATGGGGCTGGTCCTGCCCGCTTCTACCAAGTACCTGATTGATGAGGTGATCGTAAAAGGGCGAACCGATTTGCTCTGGAAAATCGCGCTGGCGGCGGGGCTGGCGACAGTGGTGCAAGCAGTCACTTCCTTCAGTCTATCGCAAGTGTTGGGTGTCGCCGCGCAACGCGCCATCACGGAGATGCGCAAGAAAGTGCAGGCTCAGATCGCGCGGCTGCCAGTCAGCTATTTCGATTCCACGCAGACCGGTAAACTCATCTCCCGCATAATGAACGACGCCGAGGGTATCCGTAATCTGGTGGGCACCGGGCTGGTTCAGCTTGCCGGCAGTTTCATCACGGCCATCGTTGCCCTCTGCGTCCTGTTCTGGCTCAACTGGCGTTTGACGTCGATTACGATTCTGGTGCTCGGCGCGTTCGGAGGCGCGCTGTCCTTCGCCTTTACGCGTCTCAGACCTCTCTTTCGCGAGCGCGGGGAGATTACGGCAGCGCTCACCGGGCGTCTTGCCGAATCGCTTGGAGGCATCCGCATCGTGAAAGCCTACACCGCCGAAAAGCGCGAGGAACTGACCTTCGCGCGCGGGGCGCACAAACTGTTCCGCAACATCGCCAAATCAATGACCGGCGTGTCAGCCACGACGGCGTTCTCATCGGTCGTCATCGGTGCGGTCGGAGTGGTAATGATTCTGGTCGGCGGGCGTTCAGTC